>DKLU01000353.1 GCA_002455915.1 Chryseobacterium sp. UBA6632 | reverse complement strand
ATAAATAATACTTAAATAAAAAATATTATTCGTAATGATAAATAAAATATTCACAAATAATCTCAAACATATTAATAATATTTACACGGAAAACTCAATCATATAAAATTATACTTTTTCCAACAAAAAATCCCAAAGCAAGCCTTGGGATTCTATTATGATAAGATAATGATTATCTGTTCAGCAAATCAACGTAGTCTCTTTGTTGAGCACCTTGATAAACCTGTCTTGGTCTTCCTATTGGATCTCCTTTTAGTCTCATTTCTTTCCACTGAGCAATCCATCCCGGAAGTCTTCCTAATGCAAACATTACTGTAAACATTTCTGTAGGAATTCCTAATGCTCTGTAGATGATTCCTGAATAGAAATCTACGTTTGGATATAATTTTCTTTCTACGAAGTACTCATCTTCCAATGCTACTTTTTCTAACTGCATTGCAATATCAAGCGCTTTGTCTTGAATTCCAAGTGCGTTCAATAAATCGTCTGCCGCTTTTTTGATGATTTTTGCTCTTGGGTCGAAGTTTTTATACACTCTGTGCCCGAATCCCATTAGACGGAAGCTATCGTTTTTGTCTTTAGCTTTAGCAACATATTTAGATACATCACCACCATCTTTTTCAATTAATTCAAGCATTTCGATTACTGCCTGGTTTGCACCACCGTGAAGTGGCCCCCAAAGTGCAGAAATACCCGCAGATACTGAAGAGAAAAGACCTGTATGAGCAGAACCTACCATTCTTACTGTAGAAGTAGAACAGTTTTGCTCGTGATCTGCGTGAAGAATTAATAATTTATCTAAAGCATCAATTACCACAGGATTCATATGGAATTCTTCATTTGGTAATCTGAAAGCCATTTTGTAGAAGTTTTCTACGTAGTTTAGGCTGTTATCTCCGTGATTAAGCGGAAGGCCTAATCTTTTTCTGTACGTCCAAGCCGCAAGGTGAGCAAATTTAGCGATAAGCAATTCAGCTGCGATATCCATTTCCTCTTTAGAGTTTACGTTAACCGCTTTAGGGTTGAATGCCGTTAAAGCTGAAGTTAAAGTAGATAAAACTCCCATAGGGTGAGCAGAACGAGGGAAAGCATCGATGATTTTTTTCATCTCCTCTGCTACGAAGTTATATTTTTTGATATTACCGTTGAAGGTATTGAATTGATCTGAAGTTGGTAATTCACCGTGTAATAAAAGGTACATTACTTCTGTGAAGTTAGATTTCTCAGCAATCTGCTCGATTGGGTAACCTCTGTAGAATAATTCTCCTTTATCTCCGTCTAAGTAAGTGATGTCACTAAGTGTAGCTCCGGTGTTCTTGTACCCTAAATCTAGAGTGATTAAACCTGTTTGGTCTCTTAATTTTGAAATATCGATTCCTCTGTCTCCGATAGTACTATCCACGATAGGATATTCATACGAATTACCTGCGTAATTCAATATTACTTTGTTGTCTGACATTATTTATTTATTTTTTTTTAAATATACTACATTATATAAAATACGGCAAACGCAAAAATTCGCTTGCCGTAATTTATAATTTCAATTAATTATCTCTTGATTTTAAAAGTATCCAACCCTGGGAAAATTGCAGTTTCGCCTAAAGCTTCTTCAATTCTCAACAATTGGTTATACTTCGCCATTCTGTCTGATCTTGAAGCAGATCCGGTCTTAATTTGACCACAATTCATTGCTACTGCAAGGTCAGCGATCGTAGAATCTTCAGTTTCTCCTGATCTGTGAGACATTACTGAAGTAAACTTGTTGTGCTGAGCCATTTGTACTGCAGCCATCGTTTCAGAAAGAGATCCGATTTGGTTTACTTTCACCAAAATTGAGTTAGCAATACCCTCCTGAACTCCTCTAGACAATCTTTCTACGTTGGTTACGAATAAATCGTCACCTACTAACTGTACTCTGTCTCCGATTTTATCAGTAAGCATTTTCCAACCTTCCCAGTCATTTTCCTGCATACCATCTTCGATAGAAATGATTGGATATTTGTTTGCCAATTCAGCTAAGTAAGAAACCTGTTCGCTGCTTGAGAATTGCGCTGCATCCGGAGTCTGGAATTTTCTGTAGTCATAAATTCCGTCTTTATAGAATTCAGAAGCTGCACAGTCTAACGCGATCATGATATCGTCACCAGGCTTGTAACCTGCTTTTTCGATAGCCTGAAGCAAAGTATCCAAAGCATCCTCAGTTCCAGCAAAAGTTGGTGCGAAACCACCTTCATCACCTACCGCAGTAGATAAGCCTCTTGAATGAAGAATAGATTTTAAGTTGTGGAAGATCTCAGTTCCTTTTCTCAACGCGTGAGAGAAAGAATCTGCCTTTACCGGCATAATCATAAATTCCTGGAAAGCGATAGGCGCATCAGAGTGAGAACCACCGTTGATAACGTTCATCATCGGAACAGGAAGTGTGTTTGCATTTACTCCACCCACATATTTGTATAACGGCATTCTAAGTTCCGTAGCAGCAGCTTTTGCAGCAGCTAAAGAAACACCAAGAATAGCATTTGCTCCTAGATTTCCTTTATTTTTAGTTCCGTCTAGATCGATCATGATCTGATCTAAAAGGTTTTGGTCATATACTGGAAGACCTACCAATTCCGGCGCGATTACTTCTCTTACATTTTCAACAGCTTTCAGAACACCTTTCCCCATGTATTCCGAACCACCGTCACGTAATTCCACTGCTTCATGTTCTCCTGTAGATGCTCCAGAAGGTACCGCTGCACGTCCCATTGCTCCGCTTTCTGTAAATACATCTACTTCAACTGTAGGATTTCCTCTAGAATCCAAAATTTGTCTCGCTTCTATGTAAGAAATGTAACTCATTGTTCTTTTTTTATAGTTTATACAAATTTAATCAAAATTTCACTTTTTAACCTAATTTTAGGCTATTTTATAGGGTAATTTCAAGTTAAATTTTAGTTAATTTTAAAAATGTGTCAATTTGTCTTTTCTGTAAATATTTAAAACAAATTAAAATATTACTTCAAAAAGAAGCGTTGTTCCTTTTTTTATAGGTAATATTTTCAGCGAACCATTACATTCCTGCATTCTGCGGTGCATATTACGAAGCCCGTAGCCTTCTTTATTCTCATGATTAAGTCCAATTCCGTTATCTGAAATCTGAATTAAAAATTTTCCATCAGTTTGTTTAAACGATATTTTTAGTTGATCTGATTTGCTATGCTTATAAGCATTGTTTAAAGCTTCTTTCAAACATAAAAATAAATTTCTCCTCCATTCGGTAGATATCGGGAAATGATCAACAATATTTTCTTCTTCAAAATCAATTCGAATTATCGTTTTCTTAAGGAAGTTTCCTGCGTATATTTTAGCATAATTAATGAAACTTCCAATAGTATCATTTCCTGAATGTAAGCTCCACAGCATTTCCCGCATGGAAAGGTTCATTTCTTCTGAAGTTTTCAACAATTCATCAATATCAGCCTGAAATTCCTCATTCTGCAATCTTTGTTTCAAGAATTCTGCCTGAAGTTTTAAGGCGGAAATTCCGGCGCCCAAATCATCGTGCATATCGTGAGAAATACGTTCTCTTTCTTTTTCGATTAGCTTTTGTTTTTCGAGTTCTTTTTGAAGAAGCTGATTTTGGTGTTCGGATTGTTGGAGTTGTTTTTCTTTTAAATAAAGTAATTGTCTGCGATTGTACATGAGAACGACGAATATGATGAAGCAGACGAAAAACATCATTACAATTGTGATGATAATGTATGTTAGTTTTATCTCATCGAAATTATATTCTTTCATCATTGCTTTTATTGTATTTAATAAGAGAAACAAAAAATAATGAATAGAAAATACAATTGACTATAAAGAAAAACGATTGAGAGACGATTAAAACTTCCGCATCTATTTTACTAAATAAATACCTCGGAATAATTCTTAGAATAAAAAATACCCCCCAAAATAATAAAGCAAAGGATACCCAAAATTTAGGATCGTTGGTAATACTTTTTAGATTTGGATATTTAATTTTCCCGTAAAACCATATCAAACTGTAGAAAATATAAACTAATGCAAAAGCAATCCCGATTACCTGATTAACTTCTTGATAATTTTTAAAAATGAAAAATAAATAGACTAACAAAAATAAAGTCAAAACTGCAGTATTTATCTTAGTTAAATTTCTATTTTGATTTCGATTAAAATATTTTAGAAAAAAAATTGAACAAAACAAAATGTAAAGGTTGTAGAGAAATCCAAAATTTGCACTGCTTTTAAAAATGAGTTGAAATACATACATTAAAAATTCGAGCAGAAAACTTATTCCTAAATAAAAACATAAAAATTCCTGATGCTTCTTTCCTTTCCGAAAACAGAGAAATAAAGAAAAAGAAGCAACAAGAAATAAGATTGTAAGATATATAAATTGTAAGGATGAATACATTATGGCTGCATGTTTCCTATGTCAAAATAATTTTCGTCCGGACTTTCTTGTGTTTGTTGAAATGCTAATGATAACCTTTGTTGATTTTCTGGCCTTCTAAAATATTCGTCAATTTCATTATTTTCTATTCCTTTGCCGGCACATCCATCTTGGATACAAATCACTTTAACTTTCATTTTACCATCTGCTCCTTCCAAATATTTAGCAAATAACTCCCACATCCAATTTTCAAAAGTAATATATTCAGTTATCTTTTCAGTTGATTCATACTTTATTTCATTTCCAATACCTTTAAAAAAATCTTTTCGCAAAGACTGATATTTATTAAAGTCAATTGTTAAAAGTTGTAATTCCTGCTTTTCATTTACAATATAAGATTCACAATTATTAAAACTATCTTCTGAAATTCTTTCAAAATTATTAACAATGATTAAATAATATAAATCGTGTTTATAATCATTAATAGCTGCATTAACTTTCCATAAAAATCTCCTATCAACAAAAACAAAATGTATGAACTCATAATCTGTCTTAAAATTTTTGAAACTCTCGATATTAATTTCAAAATCATACTTTATTTTTGAAATGATTTCTTTCGCTCTGTCATGAGTACATATTAATTGTTCTTTACTAAGTCTTTTATTGATAAGTTTTTCATCAATTTTTAACTCTTTTTCTAGGTTTTCCATGATTTCTTAGTTTTTAAAATGGTTAAATTTATTTATCGCTTCTACCTTATTATTCACTTGAAGTTTTCGGTAGATGTTTCCAACGTGTTTTTTTACGGTATCGAGGGTGATGAATTTTTGGTCGGCAATTTCTTTGTATAGCAAACCTTGAGAAAGAAGTTCAAGAATTTCTTTTTCGCGTTGCGTTAATTCATCGAAACCCTTTATTTCAGGAATTTTTCTTTCAAAATGTTGTAAAACGCGTCTGGCAATAGAAAAGCTCATTGGCGCACCGCCATTATAGACATCACGAATTGACGCCAGAATTTTATCCATGCTTTCGCCTTTGATGAGATACCCCATCGCTCCCGCCTTTAAAGAATGGAAAATTTTTTCATCATCTTCAAAACTGGTACACATAATAAATTGTGTATTGGGCAACTCTTTTTTGAGCTTTTCGATAATTTCAATACCCAACATATCCTGTAGCTGAATATCCATCATCACAACATCCGGAGAAAAGTCTGATAAATTTTGAAGTGCATCCTTCCCATCAAAAAACTGAGCGACAACTTTCATGTCTTTTTGGTAATCGATTACCTTCTTCAACGCGTTGTTGTAGTTTTTCTCGTCTTCTACTATGGCTATGGAAATACTCATGCTCTTTTGTTTAAGACAAATCTCGACAGAAAACAAAGCAGAAACAATTACACCTTTGTGTAATCTTACGTTTTGAGTTCTCGGTTATTATTATATTTTAGTTTTGATTAAATTTAATCAATTTTTTATTTACAATTATCAATTATGAAGAATAATTTACAATTAAATTTAGTTAATATTAAAATAATGACAATTCAAAACTGCATTTATAGATTTAACTGGTCTAAAATCGGATGATCTAGAGTTTTTACACTTGTGTTCGAATTTAACTGTTCAAAAATCTGAATTACATTTTTACCTTTTTTCAACCAAACTCCGGGAACGTATAATGTTTGCTGCGGACCCACTTTCCAATACCTTCCAAGGTTTTTACCGTTAATAAAAACAATTCCTTTTCCGAAATTTCGGGTATCTAAAAATGTATCTCCCGTTTCATTCAAATTAAATTCGGCTTCCTGAATTACCGGAGAATTTTTAGGAATACTTTTAACTTTAAAATGATGCTTTGGAAATTCATCAAAAGACAAAGGAAACATTTCCCAGTTTCCTGTAATTTCATTTTCATTGATTTTTATCGGACCAATAATTCCTTTTAAATTGTGATTAATTTCTGCTCCGTAATTGATTCTTCCCATGTTTTCAACCAAAATATCCAGCTGGTCTCCTTTTTTAATGTCAATGTCAAGATCATACTTTTTATTCATTCGGTTCAGTTCGCCAATTCTATTTTTATTGATGTAAATCGTCGCATAATCCCGCAGACTTTTTATTTCTAATTTTCCGTTGTGATCTTTATCAAATATTCTTCGGTACAAAACGTAACCATTGCCAATATTTAAATCTTCAAAAGTCAAAGGCTGATTATTGATAATGGGTTTCATTCCGTCAATTACATCAAACAAAGAAGCCGTTTTAGTTATCTTAAATTCAGGAATGGTAATCACTTTTATGGGTTTTGGAACTTCAGGAAGCTTACTTTTTGTATTTCTCTGAAAAACTTCTCGCAATGCCTTATATTTTGGAGTTGCCCATCCGGCTTCACTGATCGGCGCATCATAATCATAACTCGTAAGGTCGGGCTGAATATCGTGATCTTTATCGTAATTTGCACCACTTGTAAAAGCGAAATTGGTTCCGCCGTGAATCATATAATAATTAAATGAAACTCCGTTTTTAATATACAGCTCAGTTTGTTTTACCACATCTTCGCTGGCCACTTTCACAAAAGGTTCTGCCCAATGATCCAGCCATCCAGGATAATATTCGGCAACTATGTAAGGGCCTTTGCCTTCGTGATAATCGTTCACACTTTTTTTAAGAACATCAATATCACTTTCACCATTTGCTGTCGGAAGTGCTCCATCAATAGAACCGCCTTTGAAAAGACTGCTTGCATCAGAAGTAAATAACGGAACGGTAATTTCGTGTTTTAAAAGCATATCTTTTATTTTATGACTGTACTTTCTATGATTTTCTAATGAAATATCTTTCCGCTGGTTCACATAAGATCCGAATTCGTTTTCCGCCTGAACCATAATGACAGAACCACCGCGATCAATCTGTAAAGGGACAATCTGTTTTGCTAATTGAGCTATATATTTCTCACACTCCTCAAGAAAAGCTTTATTATCTGTTCGGATTTCTAGGCCTTTATTTTTCTGGAGCCACCATGGATACCCCCCGAATTCCCATTCGGCACAAACATAAGGTCCCGGACGAATAATGACATACAAACCGATTTCCTGAGCCGTCTTAATAAATTTTTTCAGATCTTTTTCTCCTGAAAAGTTCCATTTTCCGGGCGATTCTTCATGATAATTCCAAAAAACATAGGTTGTAACGGTATTCAAACCCATTGCTTTCATCATTTGCAAGCGATGTTTCCAATATTCTTGTGGCACTCTCGGATAGTGCATTTCGCCAGAATAAATAGTAAAAGGTTTTCCGTTTAAAAGAAAACTGCCGTTCTTTATTTCAAATGTTGAAGCTGCATGCTGAGAAAATGCAAGACCGCTCAAAAAAATCAAAAGAATTGTACTGAATTTTTGGAATATTTTTTTCATATTGTATGGTGTAATTCAGATAAAATTAAAGAATAAAAATCAATCAAAATATCAAACTGTAAGAATCATGAAAAAAACTGTATTAGTGCTAAATGCCATCCTTACATTAGCGGTAGTTAGCTGTAAAAAATCAACAGAAAGTGGAAATAAAAGTGTGATGAAATCTGATGGTTCGGAGCCTGTATTAGCCGATAACGGCAAAGTAGATTCCACCATCCAGTACAATACGGATGTTAACGGTAAAAAATCTGTAAAAACAGATTATGTTTACAAAGCTACGGACGGCAATCTGGTAAAAGTTACTTTCAATTATGATGAAAATACGATGAGCGTGAGAAGTAATAATAAAACTTTCATCCTTAATAAAGTTGAATCTAAAGGTAACGAAACCACGTATGAAAAGATGGATATGAAAGCTACCGTAAAAGGCGACAGCCTGATTCTGGATCAGGGAAATAATCTGATACAACTTGTAAAAACAAAAATTTAATTCAACATAAATCCTGCTATTTTTCAACAGCAGGATTTTTTATGAGTTATCGTGTTAAATCATTTAGAATTGGTTTATCTAACGTATTGACAGAATTCTGCACTCGCCCGTTCAGTTGATCAAAAATAACAATTTCATTCTTTCCCTGCTTCAGCCAAACACCGGGAATGTATAAAGTTTGCTGAGGCCCCACTTTCCAGAATCTTCCCAGATTTTTACCGTTAATAAAAACGATTCCTTTTCCCCAATTCTGCATATCAATAAAAGTATCTCCGGCTTCCTTCAAATTAAATTCTCCCTGATAAATGGTCGGCATATCCTTCAATGTGTGATATTCTTCCTGAGATAAAGGTTTTGTTTTCATGTTTAACGAAAACTGATCCGGAAAAGGAAGCTTTATCATTTCCCAAGTTCCGGTAATATTTTTATCATTGATTTTAACAGCTGAGATAATTCCTTTTGTGTTTTGATTGATTTGAGCATCATAATTAATTCTTCCCCAGTTTTCAACTAAGATTCTTAAATCAGAATTTTTAGGAATATCAATTGGCAACGTATAACTGTTGTAAAATCTATTAAGTTCGCACACTTTTTTGCCATTTACATATACCGTCGCAAAATCTCTCAACCCAGTAACATCCAATTTTCCTTTAATAGCTTCATCAAAATGATGTTGATACAAAACATAACCATATCCTTGATTCAATTCTTCAAAAGTGAGTGGTTTTTCTGCCTTTACTTTCTCTTGATTTTGAGCATAACTAAAAGCATTATATAGTTTATTAAATCTGATATTCTCTATCTTAATAACTTTAATCGGAGCCGGAACATCAGGAAGTTTCTCTTTAGTATACTTGGCCATCACCAGACGGAGCGAATCGTATTTTGGAGTTCGCCATCCCGCTTCGGAAATAGGGGCATCGTAATCATAGGACGTTAAATCGGGAAGAATATCATGTTCTTTATTGTAATTGGCTCCCGAAGTAAAGCCAAAATTAGTTCCGCCATGAGTCATGTAATAATTGAAAGATATTCCGTTGCTCAAAAAATCTTTGGTTAATTTTACAATATCTTCCGTTCTGGTTCTAGGAAAACCTTCGCCCCAATGCGTCAACCATCCCGGATAAAACTCAGCAATCATATAAGGCCCCTGATTATTATGAAATTTATCTACAACCATTTTTAGTTTGTTGATATCTTTTTCACCATTTCCTCCCGGTAAAGCTCCTTCCACATGACCACCACCAAAAAAGTCAGTCACATCGGAAGTATACATCGGAACATCAAACCCAACATCTTTTATCTGCTTAACGATTTTACCTAAATAAGATTGATGAGACTGATCCGAAATATCTTTTCGCTGGAAAGCAAAAAGCCCGAATTCATTCTCTGCCTGAACCATAATAATAGGACCACCTTTGGTAATTTGCAAATCCTTTACCTGATTGTACAATTCCGTAAGATATTTTTTATTGGCAGATAAAAACGGTTCATTATCTTCCCGAATTTTCAATCCTTTAATATTTTGAAGCCACCAAGGATAGCCACCAAATTCCCATTCAGCACAAACATAAGGACCTGGTCGTAAAATAACATATAACCCTACCTCTTCAGCAGTTTTGATAAAAGCTTTAAGATCTTTCTGGCCAGACCAATCCCATTTTCCGGGAGTCTCTTCATGATAATTCCAAAAGACATAAGTAGCAATGGCATTTAATCCCATTGCTTTCATCATTAGCAAACGATGCTTCCAATATTCTTTGGGCACTCTGGGATAGTGCATTTCTCCGGATCGGATTTCAATGGATTTTCCGTTAAGTAAAAACTGCCCATTTTTAACTTCAAAACTTTTCTTTTGATTTTGTTGGGCAGATAACATCCCACAAAAGAATACAATAATGGAATAAAATAATTTCATTTGTAATTTAATCATCGTAATGTTGTTTTATTGCTAATTTAAAAAATAAAACACATAAATAATTCAACAAACAAATAAAATTAAACAATTAAGAATAACATTCATAAAACAAAAAACCGCTCAGAAATCTGAACGGTTTTTTTATATATCTGATGAATATTATTCTTCAGTTTTTTCCTCTGTAGAATCTGCAGCTTCAGCCGTTGGCTCAGCAGCTTTTTCTTCTACTACAGGAGCTGCAGCAGCTACAGCAGTTTTAGCTGTTGTAGATCTTCTGCTTCTTCTTGTAGTTTTCTTCTCTTCAGCATTAGGATTGTAAAGCTCGTTGAAGTCTACTAATTCGATAAGAGCAGTATCAGCAGCATCACCTGGTCTGAAACCTGTTTTGATGATTCTTGTATAACCACCGTTTCTCTCAGCGATTTTAGGAGCTACAGTTCTGAATAATTCAGTAACTGCCTCTTTGTTTTGAAGATATGAAAAAACAATTCTTCTATTGTGTGTAGTATCTTCTTTTGCTTTTGTTAATAGAGGCTCAACATATACTCTCAAAGCCTTAGCTTTAGCTACAGTAGTGTTGATTCTTTTATGCTCAATTAGAGAACAAGCCATATTAGAAAGCATAGCGCTTCTGTGAGAAGCTGTTCTTCCTAAGTGATTGAATTTTTTACCGTGTCTCATTATTAATTAATTATCAGCGTCTAATTTATATTTTGCAACGTCGAAACCGAAGTTAAGACCTTTTGAATGC
>DKLU01000352.1:412-8323 GCA_002455915.1 Chryseobacterium sp. UBA6632 | reverse complement strand
GGCTTACTTTAATAAAATCTCACCCTGAATTTAAAGCAAAAAGAGTTGAGCTTTTTTCCTCGTTTTTTAATGTGGAAAAACCGATTGATGAAGTTGCGAAAACGGTAAAATATTATGACGATTTGTGTAATACCATTAATGAAGTAATTGGTGGAAATGTAGACACTTTCGAGATTTATTTATTGATTTTAAATTCTCTGAATGTAGATGTAAAACAATTGAATAAAACTATTTTAAATGAATTTTATCAAAAAAGTGAAGATCTTTTCTTAGAATATAGTCCGGTTGTGATATTTGAAAATATTCATGATTTTTTTGATGAAATTAAAAATCAAGGAAAAACGATAAATATTCTAAGCAATACAGGTTTTATCAAAGGAAAAACGATGCGTAAATTCCTTATTAATGAAAACCTTGATCAATACATCGATTTTCATATTTACTCTGATGAGATCAATTGCTCCAAACCGAATCCTCAGATATTTCAGGAAGTGAAAAATTTAATTAAAAATCAGGATTTAAGTTTAAATCAAATTTTGCACATCGGCGACAATCCGATTGCAGATTATAAAGGGGCAAAAGATTTTGGTTTCAATGCACATTTATTAAAACACTAATTATAAAAGATGAATAAAAGATATAGTTTACATCACATTCATTCGGCGGATGAATTTACATTTTCGCCCGCAGAATACAGCTATTTTAAGTACGGAGATAGGTCGTTTGCACAAAAATTTGCAAAGGAATTGTTTACTGGGTTTATTGCTTCTCATGAAGAAATTCTGAACACAGATCAGCAGATCGTTGTGTTGCCAAGTCCTTACATGGCGATTCCGACGGCTTCTAATTTCCTGTGTTTTTACTTTAAAAAGCATCTTGATTTTTATCTTTTTCAGAAAGGAAAAAAATCAAGTATTTTATCAAAAATCAATAGAAATCATACCTATACAACAGATTACGGAAATCTAAGCTTTGAAGATCGTAAAAATCTGATAGCCAATGATACTTATTATCTGGATAAGGATTTTCTTAAAGGAAAACTTTGTATTTTTATAGATGATATTAAAATAACGGGAAGTCATGAGTTTACCGTGAATAAAATTTTGAATGAATATAATGTAGAAGGTGATTTTTTATTCATGTATTATGCTGAACTGATGAATTTTGAGCTGGATCCAAAGATTGAAAATTTCTTCAATTATTATGCGGTGAAAAACGTAGAACACATTGCAGAAGTAATGCTGAAACCAAGTTTTCAGTTCAATACAAGGATTGTAAAATATATTTTGGGCTTAGATTCAAGTAATTTTGATTATCTTACGTCTAAAGTAAAAAAAGAACAGATGGATGATTTGCTGGAACAGGCAATCAGTAATAATTACCATCTCATAAAAGAATTTGAAAATAATATAAACACTTTAACGCAAACAGAACTAAATTATGGCTATTAACTTACAGAAAGGACAGAGAGAAAATATAAATGCACCAAAATTTACTGTAGGATTGGGTTGGGATACCAACAATACTTCTACGGGAACGGGTTTCGATTTAGACGCATCTTTATTTTTGTTGGGAGAAAATAAAAAGTTAATTTCTGATAATCACTTTATTTTTTACAACAATTTGGAGTCTCCAGATAAAGCGGTTGTTCACTCTGGTGATAACTTAACAGGTGACGGAGCTGGAGATGACGAGCAAATTAAAATCGATTTAACTAAAATTGATGATGCTGTAAAAGAAATCACTGTTGTTGTTACGATTCACGATGCAGATGCCAGAAGACAGAACTTTGGGCAAGTGAGAAATTCTTTCATCAGAATTTTCAATACAGATACGAACGAAGAAATTTTAAAATACGAACTAGACGAAGATTTTTCTATTGAAACTGCTGTAGAATTCGGAAGAATTTATAACAGAAACGGAGAGTGGAAATTTGAAGCAGTAGGCGCGGGGCAAAGAGAAGGTCTTGAAAAATTTGTATCAATCTATCAATAATTTATTATGGACAATCAGGAAAATCAATCTATAGATCCACTTGGATCAATCGAGCCTCTAAAGACGTTTGAACCAACTCCGATGACTCCTCCAACACCTCCAACACCTGCAACGCCAAGTATAGCTCCGGCTCCGGTGATGGATAGAGACGGAAACGTAAATTTAGCGCAATTGCAGTCTGAAGAGCGTAGAAAATATGAAGTTCTTGCCGATTCTATTGATGAAACCAATCCGGGATCGATCGTTAATTTTGGAGCAGAGCTTCAGAGAACGTTATCGAACCAGAGTGATAGCTTCCTTGGAAATGTAAGAAGATCAAATTCCGGTGAAGTTGGAGAATTGATTAATAATTTATTGATCGAGTTGAATTATGTAGATGTTGAAGAATTAAATCAGAATAAATTCAAAAGTTTTTTAAGCAAATTACCTTTCATGAAAAGTGTAATGACGCAGATTGAGAATTTATTTGCCAAATATGATAAAATTATCAACAATATCGATCAGATCTCTTATAAAGTAAATGCTGGAATCATTACTTCAACGAAAGATAATGCAGTTTTACAAACGATTTTTGAAAGTAATATTAATGCCATCAAGCAAATTGAGGAACTGGTCATTGTCGGAAATCTGAGAATGGAAAGAGCTGGTGCTGAGCTAACCCACATGGAGGCTAATACGCAGGAGTTTCAGGATTATCAGATTGCGGATAAAAGAGATTTTATCGCGAGATTAGACCGAAGATTGGCAGATCTTAAAGTGGTTCGTTTAATTATGATGCAGTCTCTTCCGCAGATCAGATTGGTTCAGAATAACAACGTTTCGATTGCTGAAAAAGCCCAAACGATCTTAACAACGACGTTGCCACTTTGGAAAAACCAGCTTTCGTTAGCCGTTGCAATGTACAGACAACAGCAAAGCATTGAAATTCAACAAAAAGTTTCTGCGACAACGGAAGATATTTTGAGAAAAAATGCAGAGCGTTTAGGTCAGAATTCAGTGAATGTGGCAAGAGCAAACGAACAAACGATTGTATCTGTTGAAACATTAAGAGAAACGACTTCGAAGTTGATTAATACATTAAATGAAGTAAAACAAATCCAGAAACAAGGTGCAGAAGGAAGAAGAAAGCTGGATCAGGATTTGATGACTTTAGAGCACGAATTAAAAGCAAACGTAAGAGGATAAGAGCATAGAAAAAGGTGAATGATGATGCTGTAAACATACTATCTCAGAGCAACAGAAGATTAACAAAGCTTAAACTTCTGTGTAATTTTTTTGAAAATGTTGATATAATTTCGATTTACATTAAAACCGATATTATACACAATCTTTTTCGGGAAAATACGGGATTGGACTACAGTAAACTCGAACTTTTTCACTTGCAATATACCGATAGCCTGATTGAACTTTTGACCAAAATTAAAAGGCAAAAGGAAAACGATCTGTTGGTTATCATTAACGAAATTGATATTAATAACAAGTACATTTCGGGGTTTGAAGATAAACGTGTTGATAGTTTTGAAACAGACCGGAGAATGTACAGCGGAGTTTTTTCTAATCAGCTGAAAAGCCTGTACAAAGATCTTACGGAAGATAAATTCCGTCTGAATTGGGATAATGTGCTGTACTTTAATAAAAGATATGCCACAGAATTTTACAGAAATGATGTGGATGAAGAATTGTTAAAGTCGGATACTTTTCCTGCTTATCGATACCTTGAGTATGAGATCGAAAGGAAATTATTGGGAAGGCTTAATATTCAGGATTTTAAGGCTCGTTTTGTCTGCGGATATGTGATTTCCGGAAATGAATATGAGTTGTTTAAAATTTTCCAGTCGGATGACTATTTTATTTTTGATGTTGAAGGTAAAAAAATGTACCTGATCGATTCAAAAAAACTGGAAAAACTGGATATATCGCCCAATGAATCTAATCAAGGATCTATTGTGGATCAGTTGAAAAAGAAAAATGAGCAGTTGGAAGAAAATATCAACCAAAGAAAAAGAACATTGCCGGAGCAGGTAACCTCTGTTTTGAAAGATTATATCCAAAATTTGGAAAGCATTGATATCATGAGCAAAATTTTTGACATCAATGAAGAAACGAATATTCTGCGTGCAATGTTGAATTTAAATTTAAATAATAATTAAAAAAACAAAGAATACTGAAAACCGTAGAATTTAAATACGGGAATTCTGTTTCTTTGCTAAAAAACAATAAACTAAACATAAAAAGATGGCTATCAATTTACAAAAAGGTCAAAGAATTAACCTTACGAAGGAAAATGGTACAACGCTTACTCAGGCTTGTGTTGGGATCAACTGGGGGGCTATTGAGAAAAAAGGATTTTTCGGTGGAGTAACTCGAGAGGCAGTTGATTTAGACGGAAGCTGTATTTTATACGATTCTAATAAAAATGCGACTGAAGTGATCTATTTCGGAAACCTGAAATCTAAAAACGGAGCTGTAAAGCACAGTGGCGATGATTTAACAGGTGACGTGAATGGAAACGACGGTCTTGACAATGAAGTAATCACTGTAGATTTCAGTAATTTGGATTCAAATGTTGAGCACGTAGCTTTGGTTTTGAACAGCTATAAAGGTCAGGATTTCGGAACAATTCCTTTTGCTTCAATCAGAATTTACGAAGGAACTCCTACGAATGTAAGAGAAGTTTTCGCTAAATATGATATTGCTAACGATGCTTCGTTCAGAGGTCACGTGGCGATGGTAATGGGAGTTTTCTACAAAAGAAACAACGAGTGGAAATTCAATGCGATTGGAGATCCAACAGCAGACAGAAAATTGCAGGAAACCATTGAAACGGTAAAGCAGAAATATCTATAAAATTGGGATTCAATAGGAACGGGCTTTAGCCCGTTTAATGAAAAGGTAAGTTTCTAATCCGGCTTTAGCCAAAACTTATTTTAAAATATTGAATTTTAAGACAATAAATTTAAATGGCAATACTTGTATTCGTACAACTATTGCTTTTATCATATAAAAAGCACATTAAAAAGTGGATAAACATCAAAGTATTATAGATCTTCATCCTGGGTTGGTTTGGGGATTTGCGGTAACGGTAGTTATCATGTTGCTCCTTGACTTAGGGGTTTTCAACAAAAAAAGTCATGAGGTTTCTTCCAAAGAAGCTACCATCTGGTCAATTGTTTGGATCTCGCTGTCTATGGTGTTTTCTGGAGTAGTGTATTGGGTTTTCAATACAGACGGAACGCCGGAAAGTCATGCTATGGCAGTGGAAAAATTCACACAATATCAGGCAGCTTATTGGGTTGAAAAGGCTCTTTCGGTGGATAATTTATTTGTATTCATCTTAGTTTTCGGTTTTTTTAAAGTTCCGAAATATCTTCACCATAAAGTTCTTTTCTGGGGAATTATCGGAGCATTGATTTTCAGAGCAATCTTCATTTTTGCTGGAGTTGGATTAATTAATTTGACGTATTTGCCTGAAATGAATATTTTCGGACAGGCCGTTCAGATCAATATTGTAATGGTACTTTTCGGATTATTCCTTGTCTATGCCGGGATCAAATCTTGGGGAGATGGTGGCGATGATGAAGACGAAGATTACAGCAATACTGCCGGAGCTAAACTGATCAAAAGGTTCTGGAAAGTTTCTGATAATTATGCTGGAGACAAATTCTTCACCGTTCAAAACGGAATCAAAATGGCAACTCCACTTTTGGTAGTTGTGGCGGTAATCGAGTTTACAGACGTATTGTTTGCGGTAGATTCTATTCCGGCGATCTTCGCGATTTCAGATGATCCTTTCATCCTTTACACCTCGAATATTTTCGCGATTTTAGGATTAAGATCATTATATTTCCTTTTGGCAAACTTCATTCATATGTTCAGCAAACTGCCTTACGGATTGGCAATTATCCTGTCATTTATTGGAGTTAAAATGTTGATTGCACCGTGGATTCACATTTCATCACCAGTTTCTTTAGGAATTGTAGGTGGAGTATTGGTGATCTCAGTAATCTTATCAATCATTTTTCCTGATAAAGAGGAGAAAGAAGAAAAAGAGAAAATTGAAGAATAATACCAACTATCTTTAGATATAGAAAAGCTTTACATTGTGTAGAGCTTTTTTTGTTTGAAGCTTTTTCCCGCTTTCCACTGTATCTTTTGGGTTACGGCTTCTGCTTCGCTCCAGCCGCAACCCAAAAGGATGTCGTTCCAATCGGGGCTAGGGTAGAAGTCAATCATTTTAGTATTTGAAAATATGTTCAAAGTTTATCATTCTGACAATAATCTAAACAGATTAAGATAATTAGTGTTTAGATGCTTTCAGCATGACAAATTAGAGGGATATATGAAATACTTTTTGAATTAAAATATTCTTAATAATTTCAAATTCATTATTCACTTGCAAAGCAAAATTCGCCATTGACTATTCAAACATAAAAACTACTTATATTTCAATAGTTTATTAATTTTTTGACGGGTTTGCAACGAAACCTTATACGCTTCATCTCTCAATTTTTGGATCTTTCCAACAGGCTGAAAATAATATTTACTTTCGAAAGGATTAAAAGACAGCAATTCATTTTCACAAGCCGTTGGATTTTGCAAAGAACCTTTTTCAATTTTTACTTCTCCAATTTTGACGAAAGGTGAATTTTTCCATTCAACATTTAACCTGTTAATAGGTTGATGTTTTAGATCGTAACAAATTTGAATTAAAACATCGGCGTAAAAATCATTTTCATTAAAATAACGATTCAAAGCGTCTTTTGGTTTCTTTTTTTTATCGAAATTTTTATCAACCGATTTAGGTTGAAGTTTTATTTTCATCATATTTTCTCCCAAACGGTAAGCCCCAACCGAATGATAATCGAATGATAAAATAAAATCATTTCTTTTAGCGAAAAGCTTAAAACCGTTTTTTAAGAACGAACCTGTAAAAGTGGAAGGTATCACTTTTAAAATCTGAAGCATCAACGAAAAAGAACTCCATTTTTTAATATAAAATCGATTCACAGAGGTAAATAATTTCAAAAAAGTACTTACGGAATTGATCGGAAACAAAGGAAAGTTCACCAAAGGATAATTGGCGAGTAGATCTCCATTTTCATCTTTTATCTTCACCGAAAATCCGTAGGCGGGAACATCTTTTTTGCTATCATTAATTTTCAATTGCGCATTCGAAAAACGAATCATCAGCTCATATTTTTCTTTATCAAAAAAAGGCTGAAGCTCTTCAGGTACATTCTTGTCAATAATGAATTCTCCTTTTGCTATGGCATAGGTCTTTGCATGGGCATTTCTGGTGGCGTAATTTACATCGCTTACGGTTGATGACTGTTCAACAAAGTCGGCAATACTTTTTTTATTGATCTCAAGCAGTTCCTTTTCTTCGTCGGTTAGCTTGTCGTATTTCTTATTATATTTTAATGGACTTGGCATTTAGTTTTTAAATTCAATTATAACGCCAAGTTTCGACAAAGATGTTAACCCAGTATTAAAGATATTTGAACTTTTTGAAGAAGTAAATGGATGGTGGTTTAATGTGTTGAAAAATAGTTGTTTAAATGGTTTTTATTCTATGAGTGTAAAAGAAACTTCCATCTTCCAACTCCCATCTTCCGTCACAAAAAACTATCTTTGCAAAAATATTTAATTATGGGAGTAGCAGATATGTTATTTAAACGTAAAAAAGAATTGGCAGAGAAAAACCTGAAAGACGGTCAGGAATATATGGCAGAATACGGAAAAAGAGAAAGCGTGGTTGAATTACCAAGCGGATTGCAGTACGAGATCATCACAGAAGGCGATGGCGAGAAACCAGGACCAAGATCTACCGTAAAATGCCATTATCACGGGACAACAATCACTGGAAAAGTATTCGATAGCTCTGTAAAAAGAGGAACTCCGGCTTCATTTCCTTTG
>DKLU01000352.1:0-211 GCA_002455915.1 Chryseobacterium sp. UBA6632 | reverse complement strand
TCCGGCTTCATTTCCTTTGAATAAAGTAATTAAAGGTTGGACGGAAGCTCTTCAGTTAATGCCTGTTGGAAGCAAATGGAGATTAATTCTTCCTCCGCATTTGGCTTACGGAGATCAGCAGATCAGCAAAGAAATCGGGCCAAACAGTACGCTTATTTTCGAAGTTGAATTGTTGGATATCAAATAGTATATCCTTAAAAATAGCTTAAAA
>DKLU01000354.1 GCA_002455915.1 Chryseobacterium sp. UBA6632 | reverse complement strand
CGGCTTTGTGAAACTTAAAACAATCGGTAGTCAAAAAAAAAGACTTAGTGGGCTCTGTGTTCAAAATTTAAGACTTTGAATTTTATAGTTAAGCGAGCTAAGTACTGCTATCATTTGCTGAGTGGAACGCCATTGCGACTGAAAATATTTAAAATGAGATGCAAAGCTTTAGCGATCGATAGCGTTAAAAAATCAAGAATTATTTCAATCTTTTTCTAATACTATGCCTAGATCCCTACGGGGATGACAAACTTTATGGATACAACATCATCTGTGAAAACTGTGAGAAATAAAATAAGTTTATGTGCAGTTTAAAATAGCATCAGTAATTTACATACAACCTTCTTCATTTTGCATACATCAGCCTCGCGATTTCTGCTCAACTTTGTATCAGTAAAAATAAAAAATATGAGCGTAGAGCAAATAAAATTAGGAAGTCAGGGACTGGTAATTCCCAAATTAGGATTAGGATGTATGGGAATGACAGGTTTTGAAGGAGCCAATATGTATGGTGAATCCGATGAAGGTGAAGCGATTGCTACCATTCATCGTTCTTTCGAATTAGGAGGCAATTTTTTGGATACTGCGGATCTGTATGGTCCGTTTAAAAATGAACAGCTAATTGCAAAAGCAATCGGAAACGATCGTGAAAAATACATTATTGCGACAAAATTCGGATGGGAAATCGATGATCAGGATAAAATAACTTGGGCAATCAACGGATCCAAAGATTACGTAAAAAAAGCCGTAGAAAAATCATTGAAAAACCTGAAAACAGATTATATCGATCTGTATTATATGCACCGTTTGGATAAAAATACGCCGATTGAGGAAACGGTAGGGGCAATGAGCGATTTGGTAAAAGAAGGCAAAGTAAAGTATATAGGTTTATCGGAAGTATCTTCGGAAACCTTAAAAAGAGCACACGCGGTACATCCGATTACGGCTGTTCAGAGTGAGTATTCTTTGTTTGAAAGAACCGTGGAAGAAAAAGGTGTTTTGCAAACATTGGAAGAATTGGGAGTTGGTTTTGTGGCTTATTCACCGCTTGGGCGTGGCTTTTTATCCGGGAACATCCGCTCTGTCAACGATTTGCCGGAGCATGATTTCAGAAGAGGAATTCCGCGTTTTCAGGAGCAGTATTTCCACAAGAACATCGAATTGGTAGAAGCGATAGAAAATATGGCAAAAGAGAAAAATGTAACTTCTTCGCAATTGGCATTGGCATGGATTATGAGCAAAGGTATTGTTCCGATTCCGGGGACAAAACGCAGAAAATATGTAGAACAGAATATAGCATCTGCCGAAATTCAACTTTCTGAAAATGAATTGCAAAAACTTGAAAGTATTGTACCTTTGGGAACCGATACGGGAGCTCCTTATGACGAATTCAGCATGGGGCTTTTAGATTATTAATATTACATTTACATCATGAAAACGATTGCCTCTATTTCAGCTTTTCACCGCCTGTTATCGCTTCCTCAGCCGAAGCACCCTTTGGTGAGCGTCATTAATTTATCGGAAAGTATTTTTATAGAAGATGAAATTTGGAAAGGTTTTACCAATCGGTTTTACTGTATCGCTCTGAAACGTGAAGCGACCGGAAAAATGCGGTACGGACAACAGCATTATGACTATGATAAAGGAGTCCTGAGTTTTACGGCTCCCCATCAGGTTCATTATTTGGATTTTAACTCGTTCGATTGTGACGGAAAAGGATATTTATTGATTTTTCATGAAGATTTTTTGCTGAAACATCCATTGGCACAAACCATTTCAGGTTTTGGATTCTTTTCCTATGCGGTCAATGAAGCATTGCATTTATCGGAAGACGAAGAAAATGATTTGGTTGAAATCTTACATAAAATTGATAAGGAATGCCAGCATATCGATCATCACACTCAGGAAATCATTCTGTCTCAAATCGATTTATTGCTGAATTATTCCAACCGGTTTTATGAAAGGCAGTTTATCACCAGAAAAAACGGAAACCATCAGCTATTAGCGAAGTTTGAGCAATATTTAAATGAATACTTTGATCAAGAACAATCTGCTCAGAAAGGTCTTTTAACAGTTCATCAAATTGCGGAAGTCATGAATCTTTCCCCAAATTATTTAAGTGATCTTTTAAGAATTCATACAGGGCAGAATACGCAGCAGCATATTCATGAAAAATTAATCAGCAAGGCAAAAGAAAAGCTTTCTTCCACACAATTGTCTGTAAGTGAGATTGCGTATGTACTTGGGTTTGAACATTCGCAGTCATTCAGCACGTTGTTTAAGAAGAAAACGAATATGGCGCCACTGGAATTCAGGGCAAAATTTAAGTTTAATTGATAAGAAAGGAAGACAGAAGAGGGAAGTTGGGGGGGGTGATGGTCTGAAATAATAAATATTATTTGAGCATCAACTTCCAGCCTCCCTCTTCCAGCTTTTTTACTGTTTACGGATTCGGTACAGTCTTCCGGCATCAGTCACCGTATACAGTGCATTATCCAATCCTTGGGTAATATCTCTGAAACGTTGGTTTTCTGTTGCTAAAAGCCTTTCTTCGCCCACAACTTTATTATTTTCGATCACTAATCGAGCCACATGCATTCCGCTTAATGAAGCTAAGAAAAGATTGTTTTGCCACTCAGGAATCGTATTGCCTTTGTAGAAAGTAATTCCGCTTGGTGAAATCACAGGATCCCAATAATAAACAGGCTGTTCTAAACCATCTTTCTGCTGAATACCATCACCAATAGTTTCTCCAGAATATTCAATTCCGTAAGTAATCGTTGGCCAGCCGTAGTTTTTTCCGGCTTGCACTCGGTTAATTTCATCGCCACCTCTAGGCCCATGCTCACTTTGCCATAAGTCTCCGGTTACGGGATGAATCGCAATTCCCTGTGGATTTCTGTGCCCAATACTATACAACTCTGGCAGAGCACCCGATCCTGTAAATGTAGGATTTCCCGGAGCCGGTTGACCACTCGTTGTAATTCTTAAAATCTTACCGACTGCCGCTGTTACCGATTGTGCTAAAGGTCTCGTTGATATATCGGAACGTTCGCCTGTACTCACGAAAAGATTTCCTGTGCTGTCGAACAAAATTCTTCCTCCGTAATGCAGGTTTCCGACATTAGCCGAAGGAGTAGCTCTGTAAATAACCGTCGGATTTTCAATAATTGTTTCATCATTTGAAAGCCTTCCTTTTGCTACTGAAGTCATATTTCCACCTGAAACATTCTCAGAAAACACCCAGTAAACCATTCTGTTAGAAGTAAATTGAGGATCTACACACAATCCCAATAATCCGCCCTGTCCGCCTGAATTTACGGCAGGAAGCCCGGTAATGGGATTACTCACTGTTCCTGTGGTGGTTACAATTCGCATAGTTCCTGTTTTTTGGGTAATCAGCAGTCTTCCGTCCGGTAAATTGGTAATGCCCCAAGGGGAAGTAAGGGATGATGTTACAATCTCGCTCACGTAAGGAGTATTTGTTTTCACACCATTCGCTCGGGTTTGCCCAGCAAAAGCAGGTTGGTAATTGGTATTGCCGGGATTGGTTTCTACAGGCGGCAGGGCAGGGCCGGTTTGTTCGCCGTTTTCGTCAATACTATCATTACAACTCGC
>DKLU01000355.1 GCA_002455915.1 Chryseobacterium sp. UBA6632 | reverse complement strand
GATCCGAAATCAAGAGTGCTTGAAAATGCGTACCTAAAATATACTTTTAATCCAAAATTAGCCATTACCGTTGGACAGTTTAGACCTTGGTTCGGGATTGAGGAAACCTATCCTATTGATATTATTAAATCGCTGGACTGGTCTAACCAATACACCGAATTCGGGAAATTAGGCTGGACGAGCTTTCAGATCGGGCTTTCCGCAACAGGACAATTAGAATTAGGTGAAATTCCTTTTCAATACGCTGTTTCTGTAGTGAATGGAAATGGAAAAAATCAGGTCAATGATAATGACAACGGAAAACAATATTCCACAAGATTGGTTTTTGGTTTAGCTAAAAAATATAATTTAAATCTTGGTTTAAATGGCGGGATAGGCGACGTTTTCAGCAAGAAAGTCTATGCTGTAGGAATTGATCTGAGCTCGTTAATTCATTTTGATCCTAAATGGAGCTTAGATATGCAATTGGAAGCTAAACAGGCTACCAATCATCCTTTGTATTTCACTGTAGATCCTGAGCTAAGACCTGCAAATCCTGATGAATATTTAATTCGAGGGGCTTATTTCCTCCCAAATTTGCGATATGAGGTGAATCATAAAAACCTCAGCGCCTTTGAACTTTCTTGCCGTTATGAATATTTGGATACTAATTTCAGATTAAACTCTAATCCCAGACAGACCATTACGCCAATGTTCGGTTTAGAATTTTTGAAAAATTATGGTGCACGAATTCAACTGGGAATGCAGTTTGACAGGTACAAGCATCAAGTAGAAAATACCTCTCAGTATAACAACAATCTATTTATTGTTCAGGTACAAAGTAGATTTTAAACTTTAAAACTAACTATTATGAAAGAAATAAATATTAAAGCTGTCTCAATCACTTTTGCTGTCGCTCTTATCATATGGTTTATTCCCGCTCCGGAAGGCGTTACAGAGAATGCGTGGCATTTATTCGCCATTTTTGCCGCAACCATTTTAGGAATTATCTTAAAAGCGGCTCCGATGGGGACAATGTGTATGATGGCTATTGGATTTACCGCACTTACACAAGTTGTAGCCCCTGGAGATGCAGGAAAATCAATCACAAAAGCGCTTTCCGGATTTGGAGATAAAGTGATCTGGCTAATTGGGATCTCCTTTTTCATCGCAAGAGGTTTTATTAAAACAGGTTTGGGAAACCGAATTGCCTTTTTATTCATCCGAGTTTTTGGCAGAAGTTCATTGGGTTTGGCCTATGGTTTAGGTTTGGCAGACGTTTGTTTAGCTCCAGCCATTCCAAGTAATACGGCAAGAGGTGGCGGAATCATTTATCCGATTATGAAATCGATGGCAATAAGTTTCGATTCTGTTCCTGACAAACCTGAAACCCATAGAAAATTAGGAGCATATTTAACGTTAAACAGCTATTATATGAACCTCATCGCCTCTTCCATGTTCCTGACAGGGACGGCAAGCAACCCGATGTGTCAGAAATTTGCAGCGAATTTGGGAATCAATATCACTTGGATGTCTTGGGCAGCCGCAGGTTTTGTTCCGGGATTGGTCGCTTTTTTTGTAGTGCCATTAGTTTTATACAAATTATATCCACCTGAATTGAAGAAAACAGGTGATGCTCCAAAAATGGCGGCTGAAAAATTAAAAGAAATGGGACCTATTTCCAAAAATGAATGGTTGATGCTATTGACATTTTTCATTTTATTGGCTCTTTGGATTTTCGGTGGAGCGTTGTCTATTGATGCAACCACAACGGCTTTCATTGGTTTAACTTTACTTTTATTAACCTCAGTGTTAACTTGGGAAGACGTAAAATCTGAGAAAGGAGCTTGGGATACCATCGTTTGGTTTGCCGTTTTGGTGATGATGGCGAGCTCATTAAACGAATTAGGATTTATCGGATGGTTCAGCGATTTAATTAAAATGAAAATTGGTGGAATGACCTGGACGGTTGCTTTTCCTGTGATTATTCTCGTCTACTTCTTTAGCCATTATATTTTTGCGAGTGCTACGGCCCATGTTGCAGCCATGTATGCCGCTTTGTTAGGAGTTGGCGTTGCCGTTGGAATTCCTCCGATGTTGTTGGCGATGATGCTTGGATTTTTGGGTTCAATTTATGGCGTTTTGACGCATTACGGTCATGGTCCTGCTCCCGTATTTTTCGGAAGCGGCTATGTTGATTTAAAAGCATGGTGGCTTCGCGGACTAGAAATCGGGATCGTCCTGTTGATTATCTACATGGGAGTCGGCGGACTTTGGATGAAAGTTTTAGGATATTATTAAAGGCGGGAAGATGGAAGCTCGAAGCAGGAAGTTTATAAAAAATACTGTTAATATGCGTTCATAAAACCTCCAGCTTCCCTCCTCCCACTTCCATTCCTCATTTAACACAAAAATCAAAAAAATATGCTGTCAACCTTATCAAGAAAAATGCTGATGTGTCTTACAGGGCTTTTCCTGAGCTTCTTTCTGCTGATTCATTTCTTGGGAAATCTTCAGCTTTTTTTGCCGCAGGAACAGGCGCATCTTCAGTTTAATGCCTATTCACATTTTCTGTCGGGAAATATAATCATTAAAATTGTTTCTTATGTTTTGTATGCGAGTATTATTCTTCACGCGTTGGACGGATTAATAATTACTTTAAAAAACAAAAAATCGGGAGCAAACTATCAATCTGATAGACGTGGAAGAGCTAGTAAATGGTATTCCAGAAATATGGGAATTTTAGGAACATTATTATTGATTTTCCTCGTCATTCACTTTCAAAATTTCTGGTATGTCTACAAATTCGGGAATCCACCGTTGGACGAAAATGGAAATAAAGATTTGTACATTCTGGTTGTCACTGTTTTTAAAGAATGGTGGTATGTTATTATTTACGTTATTTCGATGATAGCTTTATGTTATCATTTAATTCACGGAATTTACAGTGCTGTCAGAACGTTGGGATTGTTTCATCCAAAGTTTGTAAAATGGTTTAAAACCGTTGGAATCGCTTATTCAATCATCATTAGTGTTGGATTTGCCTTAATGCCGATTTATGTATTCTTCACGTACCGTTAAATTGAAAAAATCATGATGTTAAATTCAAAAATACCGGAAGGTTCTTTAGAACAGAAATGGGAAAATTATAAAAAAACTGCCAAGCTTGTCAATCCTGCCAATCGAAAAAAACTAGACATTATCGTTGTCGGAACGGGTTTAGCTGGAAGTTCTATCGCTGCATCTTTGGGTGAAATGGGCTATAATGTAAAAGCTTTTTGCTTTCAGGATAGTCCGAGAAGAGCGCATTCTGTGGCGGCTCAAGGCGGTGTAAATGCGGCTAAAAATTATAAAAATGATGGCGATAGTGTTTACAGAATGTTTGTTGACACCTTAAAAGGCGGCGACTTCAGAGCGCGTGAAGCCAATGTCTACAGAATGGCAGAATGCTCGTTGAATCTCATCGACCAAGCCGTTGCACAAGGTGTTCCTTTTGGAAGAGAATACGGTGGTTATCTGAACAATCGTTCTTTCGGAGGTGTTCAGGTGAGTCGTACTTTTTATGCAAGAGGACAAACCGGACAACAATTGCTTTTGGGCGCTTATCAGGCTTTGATGCGACAAGTGGGAAAGAAAAGTGTTCAATTATTTTCAAGACACGAAATGTTGGATTTAGTAATGATAGATGGAAAAGCAAGAGGAATTATCGTAAGAAATTTAGACACCGGAGAAATTGAAAGACATTCCGCTCATGCTGTCGTTTTAGCGACCGGCGGTTATGGAAAAATATATTATTTATCGACTTTGGCGATGGGTTGCAACGGTTCTGCGATTTGGAGAGCACATAAAAAAGGAGCGTTGATGGCTTCTCCAAGCTGGA
>DKLU01000006.1:23067-30310 GCA_002455915.1 Chryseobacterium sp. UBA6632 | reverse complement strand
TTCTTCTTGGTCAGAATTATGAAGCGGATAATTTATAATAGTAAATAGATGTCCCGTTTTTCCAATATCAACACCGTAAGCATCCTGCTTAGCAATGTGCAAGTCATTTAATAAAGATACAAAATCTCCATACGTATTATTTTCATCTAAAATAAATTCAATGCCAAAGCTTTTTTGATTTTCTGCTTTGTATTGCTTTATTTTTGAAACATACATTGATGAATTTTCTTTTGCTTTACTGGCAGGAACTTTAATTTTTTCGTAATCCCAATTTCTGAATGGCTCTAAAGTGGAGTTGATATTGCTTTTATCTTTTTCCAATTTTGCAGGAAGCCCCAAATCGATAACATTATAAATTGTAGGATCAATATGTGGATGGATATAATACCAAAACAGAAAAGGAATCAATAAGGCGCTTACAAATCCTGGGACATAATATATTTTCTTCTGAGAAATCATTTAATAAAAGTAATGAATAACATTTCCTTTGAAGTAAAAATGGCCTTTAAGTTATGATTTTACCCAATAAATTTAAAAATTTAGGTTTGGGGATGGTTTGTATTCAATAAAAAAAGTGATTCAAAATGAATCACTTAGTATATATAAATTTTAAAAAAGGTCGTACATAACTTGGATAGCACTGAATTTATGAACAATCATATTATAATGACCATACTAAACCTCCAGCCTCTATCATCTTGCTTCCTGCTCACCTTACCAATCTCTTTTTCTCAAAATCCAGTAAGAAGCAAAAATAAAGATGCCGCACCAAACTATACAGGCAATCAAACTTTCTGTTGGATAGTGAAGTTCATACTTTGCGCCCAACAATTGTGCTGCTTTCAATCGCATGATGGGATTGGGAATTAAGCTCGACATACTTTCCAAAGGCAAAAGATGGCTGAAGAAAAAGTCGTTCTGAAGAATCTCATTTCTCTCAACGCTTTGTGTGCCGCGAACTTTCGAGAATACTTCAACCGCAGATAAAATACTTTCGGCAATCCAGAAAACAAAAAATCCTAAGAAAACAAAGACTGATTTTCTCAGTAAAATTGATAAAAACATTAGAAAGCAAAAGAAAGTAAATAACTTCACGAAATAGTTTCCGATGAAGAAAATTTCTTCAGTTACTTTTGCAGATTCTGTAGTGTTGGAATATTGAAAGCCTAAAAACATCGTGATCACAAAAACAATTAACGTTGAAATAATCGTGAAAACACTTATGGTTAAAAGCTTTGAAGTTATGAATTCTTTTCTGCTTAATCCGTCGATTGTATTTTGTTTAAACATTCGGTTGCTGAATTCCTGCGAAATCGAGAAAACAATAATCAATCCCAAGAAAATTTTCAGCAAAGCAACAATCCATGTTGTAAAATTCCAGATTTGTGGGAAATTATAAATTCCTTCTTCTTTCAGGTTAATCGTTCCTCCGAAAAGATCAAAATCAACCAATCCGATGAAAAGCAAAGCGATCAAAATAAGGAAATACAGGATCGTGAAAATCTTGAATGGTCTGTAATTCAGATTTTTATAATATTCTAGTTTTAATAGTTTTATCATAATTAATTTGTGTTTTTTACAAGTTCAAGGAATTGAGATTCTAAAGACAGTTTTTTCTTCGTTAAATGCGATAAATAGATACCTTTTTCCGCAAGTTTCTGATTTAAAGCAGAAGCCGAAATGGAAGCATCATCACGAATCTGCGCTTTGATGATTTCGCCGTCCTGGTTAATGGCTGTAAACCATTGCAATTCTTCCAAAGCACTTAAAAGTAAGGTGTTATTATCCGCTTTTAACTCGAAATAGCCGTTGTTGGAAGTCATTTCATCCACTCTTCCACAATAAATGGAATTTCCTTCTTTTAACACAATTACATGGCTACATATTTTTTCAATTTCATCCAGCAAATGACTTGCGATAATGATCGTAATGCCCTGTTTTGCAATATTATTGATGATACCTCTGATCTGGATAATCCCTTCAGGATCAAGACCATTCGTAGGTTCATCCAAAATAAGAACTTCAGGATTATTCAGCAGTGCAGAAGCAATCGCCAAGCGTTGCTTCATTCCCAAAGAATAGGTTTTGAAGGTATCTTTTTTCCTTTCAATAAGCCCTACTGTCGTTAAAACTTCATCAATTCTTTGGTAAGGCGTTCCTTTTATTTCTGCAACAATTTTAAGATTGGTTTCGGCACTTAAATAAGGATAGAAATTAGGCTGCTCGATAATGGCTCCAATTTTTTTTAGGGTGTCAGAATCGGTTCCCTTTTTTCCAAACCAATACCAATCGCCACTCGTAGGATTTATGGTGGAAAGTAACATTCCGAAAGTGGTAGATTTTCCACTTCCGTTGGGGCCTAAAAGTCCGTAGACATTCCCTTTTTCTACATCAAAAGAGATATTATTAACAACAACTCTTTTGAATTTTTTTGTCAGATTCTTTACTGATAAAATTTTTTCCATGTAATTTGTTTTACATAGTAGTAGTCTATATAACTTACAAAATGTTACAGAATGAGAAGAATTTTAACTCTTTTTATTTATTTTATCTATTATTTAAAGCGTAATCACAATGATTCATTCATTTTTTAATATTAAATTTGATAGAATTAATCAGTCGTTTATGAAGTTAATTGATTTAGCAAAAGAATTAAATGTTTCGGCAGAAGCAATTAAACAATTTATACAGGATTTCGATATTGAACTGGTGGAATGTATCAGTACCAATTTCGAAGTAAAAGAAGATTTCGAAAAATTTGCCCGCGAAAATATCGACTTTTTAAGACTTTATGAAAAAGATCTTGATAAGAATAAAACATTAGAACAAATCGCGGAAACCATTAATAAACCTAAAGAAAAAGTAGAAGAAGCCATCAAGGAAACCAATCCTAACATCTTTGATAACGGCTATTTCCGTTCATCGATTTCAAGTTATGGGATTGATAATAAATTAGGTGGAAATTATCAGTTTGTCTATGATTATTTCGGACATAAAACCAGCTTGAAACATCGTGATTTTATCGGCTACAGAGATTTATTCTTCTATATTTCAGGCGTTTTGGAGCCATTTTTAAATCCGCAACAGATTAAAGACTGGGGAATTCACAAGTCGGCAGGAATTATTTTATATGGGCCTCCCGGAAGTGGTAAAATATTTTGGGCAAATAAAATCGCGGAAATAATTGGTTATCAATTCAAAGAAGTAAAAAAACATTATTTAGGAACTTCTTTTATTGACGGAAATAAAACCAATTTCAATGATTTTTTGGTGACTATGATGCAGGATGACAAAGTTTTGCTTTTTCTTGATGATTTTGATGAAATTATGATGGAAAGAAAAGCAGAAACTAATGTCGCTTCGTGTAATCTTGAAACGCAGGAAATTATCCTTCATTATATCAGTAAGTTCGAGCAGGAAGATCTGTTAATGGTCGGTTCAGCGAATTCTGTTTCAGAAATTGATGAAGAAATTTTGGCGCCAGGAAGATTTGATGTGATGATTCCCGTTTTTCCGCCTAATGCGGCTGAGCGTTCTGAGATAATTTTATACGCAATGACCAAAAACCTTGAAAAAGATTCCTTATTGTATAAAATCTTGAAGAATAATAAAGCAGATAAAATTCCTTTCTGGAACGAAATATCTTCACAAATGAAGGTTTTTAGCAATACGATGGTGATCGATTTTACTCAAAGTTTGAAAAAGAGAATAAAAAATCTTTATCAGAAGACAAGAAATGAAAATCTTAAAATAGATCAGCAAATTTTAAGTAAAGCTTTAAGAGATGCCACCGCAAAACTTACTGAAGAATATCTGGATCAAATTGCAAGATTCTTGGGTGATGCTATTGTAAATAATTTTGATGAATTCCAATACAGAATTCAGGCTTTGAAAAAGGAATTGGATAGTTATAGAATTGTTGAAGAACCGCCAAGAAGTATTGGTTTTCAACATAATGGAGAAGAAGAAAACAAAAACTGATTTTAATCATAAATTACAATACTTATCATAAATTAGTTTTTTATTAAAATATTTTAAAACCCCTTTTTTAAAGGTGTTTTTGATATAAATTCAATGTTTTATCATAAAAGATGGTGCTATTTTATACGCCATTTTTTTATGAATGTTTCTTGAGTGTGAGAAAGGTCAATTTAAAATTTGGTCATCATTGGTTATTTTGGTAAATTTCGTGATAATATTTAAAAAATTACTTTAAAAATTAAAGGATGATTAAATTTTTATGACTTTTGTCATGAAAATAAAAATATTACAAAAAAAACTAATCAACATTTAACATAGAAATTTATGAAAAGAAAACTCTTCTCTTTGGGTGTTATGCTGACTTTGGCTCAGGTAAATGCGCAAACGTATCAACCATTATCCCTTACTGGTTTCAACGCAGACGTTATTGCTAATGGCGTTGGCGGAGCTTCAACCTCAACCAATATGAGCCTTGATAAAGATACGGATAACTTTGCCTATATGTCGAGAGATTTTAAAGTAAACGCTTCGGATGCCGCATTAACATATGGTTTACCAGAGAATGGATTAATCACCACCGTTGTGGCGGCAACAAGTGGTTTAACGTTTCAACTCGCGCCTTATTCTTCAGACAATTCATTGAGGCTTCCTAATGCAAATGATGTAGGTGTTTTAACATTGGCAACGCCAGTCGCAGCAACTAATCTGTATGTGCTTGCAGTAAGCGGAAGCGGACCTTCAACAGGTGAAATTACAGTGAATTTTCAGGATGGAACAAACCAGGTTTTTACCAATATAAATTTTCAGGATTGGTACGGAGGAACCAATTATGCCATTCAAGGAATTGGGAGAATTCATCGCGGAACCAATACTTTAGATGCTGCGGGCGGAACAAATCCGAGAATTTACCAGATTACTTTAGCGATAGATACGGCTAATCAAGGGAAGCAGATAAATTCTGTAGGTTTCAGAAAAACGTCTACGGGAACTACGGTTATTAATGTATTTGGTATTTCGGCACAGGCTTCTTTGCTTTCGGTTTCAGATGTGAAGCAGTCGAAACTTAAAAATATTTATCCAAATCCATTTGTAGATGAATTAAATTTAGCCGATGCTTCAGATGTTACCTCCATTGATATTTTAGATTTTTTAGGAAAAACGGTTAAAAACAATGTACAGGCACAATCAAAATTAGATCTTTCCGGATTAGACAAAGGAAATTATATCCTTGTACTTAAAAATAAAAACGGAACAGTGACTTCTCAAAAGGTTGTAAAAAAATAAACAATAGTAAACTTGATTGTTAGATCCTCAAGCCGGCTTTTTAAAGCTGGCTTTTTATTATCATGCCCGTCCTAAAATTGTAAGTCTAATATTTCATAAGGAAAACTACCCAATACCAACCGCTTTATTAACAGCACTTCTCTCGCGTTGTCATGCTGAGCGCGAAGCAGTCGAAGCATTTTACTAATACCCAAAAAACCCACTCTCCCCGTTCCGGAATGGTACATCGAGGTTCTGAAATGGTAGATCGGGGTGGGTAAACTATGATCGTGAGGTTTCGGAATACGAGAACGGGGTTTTGAAGTGCGGGATTGGGGTTCTGAGGGTAGATTTCGGGGTTCCCTAACCCCGATTTCGAGGTCTGAAATACCGTGCGACCACTCCGGAACCCCGACAGACCATTCTGAAACCCCAAACGTGGAGTTGAAGAACCTCAACAGCGCCATTATAAAGTCCGACTACGCAGTGAAGAACCTCGAAAAGGGACTTTAAAACCTCATCAACGGAGTTTAGCAACCCCAAATTCGCAGTAAAAAAGTCCGTGACAAGGGTCGCGGACTTCTTTGTTGGGGTTGGAAACATCGAGATTGCTGTTCTAAGCTCAGTGTATCGTGAGCCAATGGAACGATCGATTGTTTTCTCTCCTTATTTGATTATATTTTCACTCGGTTTTGAGGAAGGTTTTGGAGCGGGAGCAAAAAACTGTTTCAGTTCGTTTTGCTTGATTTCGTAGCCCGGAGAGGCGGTTCCTGCTTTGTAGGCAGTGAAGGCATAGTCTGTAAGCGCGGCCTGATAGTTATCAAAATCATGAAGAATTTTTGCGTTCTTCAGCTTTGTGGTAAGGCTTTCGAGTCTTGCGATAAGGTTTTCGTAGTTTTGACGCGAGATAAAATCTCTTTCATACTCTGCCCAGTCTACTTCCGAAGCTTCCAGCTCGGGTTGGTTTCTGTGAAAATCATATACTTTATTCACGAAGAGCTTATTCTGCTCATTAATGCTCCCGTACTTCTGACGATCGTCGGCAGAGAGGTTGATATTGATTTCCTGTAGTGATGATTCTAATAGAGACAGCGCATTTTTAGCAGTCTCAACCTGATCGTTCGAAAGATGCACATTGTTTAAATTGGTAATCGGCATTTTTTTTCTGTTTTAAAAATTAAAATTATTGTTTGTGTTTTTTTAATCCTTCTGAAAGTGAGGATGTAAAAAGATATACGAATGTAATAAATATTTGTATTAAAAGAGAAAATTTTTCTCTAGTTATGAAAAATCCCGCTGTGGAGACAGCGGGATGGTATTTTAATTTAGTTTAATCATTAGATCTTACACGCCATAAGAATGCATCGGGAACAGTACCATCGGTATGTAGTTTAGTTTTATAATATTGTCCAAAATATCGATCATCATTCTCAATTGAAGTTCCCCCTACGCCCATCCTTATTGAATGAACATTATAATTTATCATATATAATGGGCTTCCGTTAGAATCATCTTTAACATAAATGAAATTAAAAGGGCATACTCCTGATGCATTACTCACCACGAATTTCACGCCATCGGTAGTATTACTACAAGTAGTTGTACCTTTTGATTGAAGTATATACTTAGGGTCATCTGATTGAAGTTGATAATTTGTATAATTACCTACATAACCTGTAGAAAATAGTTTAAAAGTAATATAATGATATAATTGTAATGGTTTAATCAATATATGTCGATCTATTGTTGCATCAGTATAAACATTATCTCCTATAAATGCATTATAAGAATAGTTATTTAACTGTATCTTTTGATTAGCATAGGATTTTAACGGTCTAAAAACCTTTACTGCTGCCGAGATGTTTAAATTACTATTTACACCAATTCTGTCTTCAACAGTTACCCATTGTCTACCACTTTTTTCATAGGAGTCTATAAGAAAATCACCTTCAATAGGATTATGGTGAACAAGTTTGAAGTTATCTTTTCCTACGGTATA
>DKLU01000006.1:15771-22921 GCA_002455915.1 Chryseobacterium sp. UBA6632 | reverse complement strand
TACTTTCAGGATCACTAACATCTCTTGTATATTCAAAGTCTTCTCCTCCACCAGTTTGCTCCATATAAGCATATTCATTGGATGCTATCCCACTAAGCCTAGCTCCCAATTTTACACTTTCTATTTGAAATAATTTTTGATCGTCCCCACTAAATACTTTAGAAATATTAAATCTATTATATCCAAAAGGAGCGTGGCTGAAATTTTGTTTTTCAAAAGTCAAATACTCTTCATCTTTTAATTCTACTCCTCTATTTGCCATTTTTTCTAATCCCATTACTCCATGTTGATGATTAATTTCATAAGAGACCCCTTCATACAATGGAGACTGAAGATAGAAATTATTTAATACTTCTTCAGGAGCTAGAGTCCGAGTTACATATTCTGCTTTTTGAAATAACATCAGATCATTTATGGCTAAACTTCCTGCAAAATTGTTTAAGGTGCTAGCTATGCGTAAACTCGCTTTTTCAACTTGAACATTTTCAAACGGGTATACATAATAGGATCTACAATATAATCTACCTCCTGGTCTTGAAACATATATTTTAGTACGCTTTCCATTAGTGGTATTTTCAGAGTTGAAACTAAAAAAAATATAACCATTTGTATCTTCTCCTGGTTTTTCATTTTCCCAATCAATTGGAAAGTCCAATTTTATGACTGCACTACTACGACCTTTCTTAATAACTTCTACAATAATTTTTTTATCTAAAATATAGCAACTTACATCTCCTTCTAAATCTGTCCCATTGAGTGATGTTTCAAACAATACGGCACTCTTTTTACCATCATACACATCTTGATCATACTTAGCCCAAAAAGAAAAATTAATCACTTTATTTTTAATCATTTCCTCAAAAACTATGGGTGGTAAATGTACTTTGCCATTTAGCCCTCTATCTTGGTTATTGAATCTATCTTTTTCTGTATCATAAAAATTACCAAGTAATTTTTCATTATCATTTTTTCTAATAAATTCTTGTCCTGGATGGTTAAAATTCATAGGATAATAGTGACTAGGAACAATAGTTTTTAATTTAGTAGTATTATCCTTAAAAAAAACTTCCTGTGCAGTAAAATTCAAGCTGTACAAAATAGCTAATAAGCATATTTTAATATTTAGTATTCTTTTCATACGTTTTTACTTTAATTTAATGTCAACTTTTTTTAACTCATGAACACTTAGATAGTCGTCCAGTAATTCCGGATCATCAGTAATAATATATCCATTAGAACCATCTGCATATGTTCCCGCATTTCTTGGATCTAAAAGAAACCCCCAATCTCCCCGTGCGTCATAAGCATCATTACAACATTGATCGATATTCACGTTTCCTCTGTATCGACCTTCATAGGTGTCTGGATATGTATTGAATACATGAACCCTAACTCTATTTTTTTTCCTTACAGCCATAGCTACTTCTACTATAGGATCATTAGTTGCATTAAGAGTTCTATATCCTAGTTCATATCCTTTTGCCAAACCTGAAGCTTCCCAATTGTTATATGCTTCTAGAGGCGTTTTGCATTCAGGATTATTCACCACAATCATAGGAAAGAAAATTACTTGTTGCTTCTGAGCTGCTGTTAGTTTATCATAATACTCTGTTTTATATTGATTTACCGTTAACTGAGCTGTTTTAAAAATAACACAATTAAAAGCGTCTTCTTGCATTACAACTTCCCAAGTAGCCTTAAAAACAGCCATATCTCCAATGTCAAGATTAATAAGAGATTGCGTTTGAGCTTTTACATATCGCAGTACATTTCTGAAAGTAGGAACTTTTCTATCTGTGTAGGAAAAATCTGGTCTTTTTAGTTTAAGTAATGCCACTTGCTCCCAAACGTAATTGTTATAGTGCCCATATTGATCAGAACCTTTTCCTAGTCCTGTAAATTTGTCTAAAAAGTCTGTCGTCCTCTGAAGATAATTATCGTGCATTACATACACTGTGTCATCTTTTGATTTTTTTATATCCAATTCTACTATATCTGCACGTTTATTTTTTAAAACATCTACAATAGCTTCCATTGAGTTTTCCGGCTCATTTCCTCCATTGTACTGCGCGCGATGTGATGCAGAAATAACATAGTTTGGATACTTATCTCCTTTTGTAAGTGCTTCTATGAGCTCTTCTCTGTAATTGAGTTTATCAGCAATCTTTGGCGAATAATTTCTCTTATTGACATCAATAATCTTATTAACGTCAATGGATGCTGCCTTTTCACGTGTCTGTAGTTGATTTTTTTTTATTTTCATACCGGTTTCTACCTGTGCATAAATTTGCACAACGCCCAAAAGAATGAGGGCTAAAAGACTGAATAGTTTTTTCATAAGCTATTTGTTTTTAATGTTTTCACTTTCTAAGTTACAGATAAATTAAATACAAATACCACATTATTTTAACATAAAATTAAATTTAATATTCATTTAATGAGACATATTATTATGAATTCGCCATTCCATCGGATTATTCACTAATTATTTATATAAAAAAAAATCGTGAAAAAATTTTACTTCTTCACGATTTTTATAATAATTCGTTTTAATCTGATACTATTGTAAACTATAACTCTCAGATTCCCTCTTCAGATAATCTGTGAAATTCTTTCATTGCTGCTTCGGCATCTTTTGTCGCAACAAAAATATGGTCATGGAAATAGCCTGCCACCACATTACAGCTTATATTTTCTGAAGTCAGCGCTTTTGAAAAAGCAGCCGTAAGACCAACCGCTTCAAGTGAGGAATGAATCTTCAGAGTAATCCATGAAGCAATAAAACCATAAGAAAGATTGAGCTGATCTGCCAATTCTTTTCTAATAATCAAAGTGATACCTTCCTTTTCCTTGAAAAAGCAAACGATCTCCTTCAGATCTATTTCCGGTAGCTTTTCTACGGTACAAAATACATATTCGCCTTCATTCAATTCAGGCTTCATAGATTGTAATAATATTTTCAGGTCTTTTTCTCCCGTCATTAAATTTATTTTTTTAAAGATTATTAAAAATTTTCAGTGTAGCTGCTGCTTCTGCAACATCATGTACACGAAGAATTTTCGCGCCTTGTTGCAACACTTTCAAATGAAGTTTTTGCGTTTCTTCATTAATATCCAAAGGAGATTTTCCTAAAGGTTTATAAATAAAAGATTTTCGCGAAATCCCAATTAACAAAGGAAATTTTCCAAAACCTAAATATCGAACTTCATCAATCATTTTCATCTGATCTTCTACTGTTTTTCCAAAACCGAAACCGGGATCCAGAATAATATCATTCACTCCTTTTGCTAATAATTCGGCTGTTTTTTTTGAAAAATATTGATTGACAGCCAATGTAATATCATCAAATTTCACTTTTTCATGCATCGTTTCGTAAGAAGGATTAACGTGCATTAAGATGTAAGGAAGTTTGGTTTCTGCCGCTTCATCAAACATCTGTTCGTCATAATGTCCGCCGGAAATATCGTTGATGATATCCATTCCTTCATTGAAACCGAATTTTACCGTTTCTGCATAAAAAGTATCAATGGAAATTAAAGCTTCGGGAAATTCTTTTTTGATATTTGAAATTATACTTCCCATTCGTCTGATTTCTTCCTTTGCACTTAAAAATTCAGCATTCGGACGTGTAGATTGCGGACCGATGTCAATAATCTCTGCACCTTCTTTTAATAATTTTTCAGCATGTTGTAGCGCTGCTTTTTCATTATTGAATTTTCCGCCATCAGAAAAAGAATCCGGAGTAAGGTTCAAAATTCCCATGATTTTGGGAGTGGATAAATCGATAAGTTTTCCGTTGCAGTTGATGGAATGTGTGGGAGGGTTGGAGGGTTTGAGAGTATTAGAGTGAGAGTGTTTTAGAGTTGGAGAGTTTGAGATTTTTGGAGATGATGATTCAGAAGATTTATTGTCGGACATGATAGGTTTAAAATTTATACTACAAAATTAAAGCAAAAGAAATAAAATATTTACTTCAAAAAAAACTCTTTTTCCCTCAAACATTTAAAACACATCACCCTAATACTCCACCACACTCAAACACAAAAACTCTAATACTCTCAAACCCTAAAACTCTCCCACTCTCCTACACAAAAACTCTAAAACTCTCCCACAATCACAACGGAAAACTCCAAAAAACTAAGCCCTAATTCCTGCTACCTAAAACCTATTTTGTATATTTGAAAGATTAAGAGAATTTATGCTAAAAACATCAGTACAGTTCGAGGAAATTATAGGTCAGTGTCGCGATTTGTTCGGTAAAAAACTGAAAGATTACGGAGCCGCTTGGAGGGTTTTAAGACCAAGTTCTATTACGGATCAGATTTATATCAAAGTAAATAGAATCCGTACCTTACAAATGACCGATAAAAAAATGGTGGATGAAAGTGAAGAAGATGAATTTATCGCTGTTGTGAACTACTCTATCATCGGACTTATTCAGCTGGAGAAAGGTTTTTCCAACGATTTCAACGAAAATACAGAAGAAATTTTAAATCTTTACGATAAATATTCCCAAGAAGCAAAAGCTTTGATGGAAAGAAAAAACCATGATTATGGAGAAGCGTGGCGAGATATGAGAATTTCTTCCATCACAGATTTGATTTATCAGAAAGTTTTAAGAACAAAACAAATAGAAGACAATCAAGGCGTTACTATTGTTTCAGAAGGTTTGGATGCTAATTATTTCGATATGCTGAACTATGCGGTTTTCTGCCTGATAAAATTCTCCGAACAAGAAAAAAATTTCGAACCAAAAACTATTTAACATGATCAAAGGTTTATTACGTTTCATTATTGCCGTTATATTCATCCTTTCAGGCTTTGTAAAAGCGGTGGATCTGGTAGGTTTTTCATTCAAAATGGAGGAATACTTCTCCCCTGCCGTTTTCAACATGCCGTTTCTTGAAAAATTTGCCTTACTGTTTTCCATTATCGTAGTGGTTCTCGAACTGCTTTTAGGCTTTATGCTTCTGTTAAAATTGAAACTGAAATTCACTCTTTCAGCATTAATTGCGTTGTGTATTTTCTTTGGTTTCCTTACGTTTTACTCGGCCTATTTTAATGTAGTGACCGATTGCGGATGTTTTGGCGACGCTATTAAGTTCACGCCCTGGCAAAGTTTCATTAAAGATGTTGTGCTTTTGGTGGGATTAATTGTTGTTTTCATCCTTTATAGAAAAGACTTTAAGAAAAAAGATGCTTATACATTCAGCAGCAAAAAAGAAGCTTCGAATAAGCCTAAATATATCCTGTTGGGAATATTTTCTTTAGCGATGATCTATATTATGGCGCATGGAATTATTCAGGAACCGATCATTGATTTCCGTGATTATAAATTGGGAACCAATTTAAAAACTGAAAAAGAAAAAATTGCTAAAAATCCTTCAGAATACAAAACTTTTTACTCTCTTAAAAATACGAAGACAGGAGAAGTTTTAAAGGTAAATCAAGATGATTATATCAAAGAAACAAAATACTGGGCTGAAGGTTCGCCGTGGAAAATTGAAGACGGAAAGAATGAATCTGTTTTGGTAAAAGAAGGCTACAAATCTGAGATCGTGAAATTTAAGATCGAAGATCCTACAGGAATTGACCTTACGGATGAGATCATTAAAGCTCCGAAAGCTATTTTGGTTTTCTCTTATCATCCAAAAGAAGTTTCTCCAGAGCTTTTAGCACAAATTGAAGCAAAAGTGAAAGGACAAAAGGCTAATATTATCTATGGAGTTTCAACAGATCATAATACATTCAAAACCATCAAAAATGCAATGATGGATGCCACTGCCATTAAAACAATTGCAAGAAGCAATCCTTTCGTTCTGATCTTAGAAAACGGAAAAATCGTAGAAAAAACGCCTGCGAAAGACTATGTAAAATAACGAATGGTGAATGGTCTATAATCAATTGTGAATGGTCAATTGTGAATTTTAAAACGACTACTCAAACTACAATCAGCCAGCCACAAGAAACTAGAAACCATCAACCAAAAATTAACAAACAACTAACATAATATAATGCAAAAATCAAATAAATCAATTGCCGGTTATCACTTATTAATGATCCTTTCATCTGTAGATGGTGATTTTGCGCCGGAAGAAGGAATGCTTATTCAGCAATATCTGGCGGATGAATTTCCTTTCAGAATGAATCTTGACAACGAATTGGAAACGCTTGCCTTGCTTCAGCCTGAAGAGTGGAAAGATCATTTTGAATTCCATGCACGTTGCTTCCAAGATGATTCTACAGAGGATGAAAGAGTGAAGTTTGTGCAGTTTGCTAAATCTTTAATCAAAGCAGACAATAAGGTGACGGACGAAGAGCATACTTTCTACACGCTTCTGAAGAATCTTTGGCATTTGAACTAAGCTAAAAAACATTAAAACCATGAAAAAGCTTTATTTAACCCTATTCGTAATGAGTGCAGCTACATTTCAGTCTCAAAAATTCCCCGATTTAAAAGCTCCGATTGCTGAAAAGCAGGAACATATCAGAGATATTCACGGTGATAAAGTAAACGATCCTTATTACTGGATGATCGATTATTTTAAAAAAGCAAAGGATTCAACCAAAGTGGTGGATTATCTGAAGGCTGAAAATACCTATTGGGAAGGCATGATGAAAGATACAGAACCTTTCAGAGAAAAGCTTTTCCAGGAAATGAAAGCCAGAATTAAGGAGAAAGATGAGTCGGTTCCGCTTTTCAAAAACGGCTATTACTATTACACCAGAACTGAAACCGGCAAACAGTATTTTAAATATTGCAGAAAAAAAGCCAGCCTTACTGCGCCTGAAGAAATTCTTCTGGATGTTGACCAACTGGCAGAAGGTCATGCGTATTATTCGGCTTCGGGTTTCAGCATCAGTCCGGATAATATGAAGATGGTGTATGGTGTGGATGATGTTTCGAGAAGACAATATCGACTATTTTTAAAAGATCTTTCAACCGGAAAAACTACGGAATTGGGTATTAAAAATACCACAGGTTCTGCAACGTGGGCGAATGACAATAAAACTATTTTCTACACCGGAAAAAATCCTGAAACACTTCTGACAGAGAAAATTTTCAGACATACTTTGGGAACAGATGCTTCTAAAGATGTGATGGTTTATGAGGAAAAAGATAAATCTAATTATATCGGCGTTGGAAAAT
>DKLU01000006.1:0-15738 GCA_002455915.1 Chryseobacterium sp. UBA6632 | reverse complement strand
TGGAAAATCTAAGAATGAAAAATTCATTATGATCTATTCCGGAGCAACGACCTCATCCGAAACAAGATACCTGAAAGCTGATGAGCCGAATGGTACATTCAAAGTTTTCCAACCGAGAATGAAGGATGTTCTGTATGATGTAACGCCTCTTGAAGATAAATTTTTAATCACTACCAATAAAGACGCGCTTAATTTCAAAGTGATGGAAACACCTTTGGATAAAACCGGCGTTGAAAACTGGAAAGATTTTATTCCGCACAGAAAAGAGGTTTTGATGGAAGGGATCAGTGAGTTTAAAAATTATCTGGTATTCAGCGAAAGACAAAACGGACTTTCACAATTGGTGATCTATGACAGAAAAACGGGTAAAAAAGAATTTCTGAAATTTGATGAAGCTGCCTACACGGTTTATCCTTCAGGGAATCCGGAATATAATACGGATAATTTCCGTTTTGGATATACTTCGATGATCACGCCGAGTTCACAATTCCAACAGAATTTAAAAACAGGCAAAAGAACTTTATTAAAACAACAGGAAGTTTTAGGCGGTTACAATAAAGAAAATTATATAACAGAAAGACTTTTCGCCACCGCAAAAGACGGAACAAAAATCCCGATTTCCATAGTTTATAAAAAAGGATATAAAAAAGATGGCAACAATCCGCTTCTGCTCTACGCTTACGGTTCTTACGGAAGTTCGATGGATGCAACGTTCAGCAGCACAAGACTAAGCCTTCTCGACAGAGGTTTTGCATATGCCATTGCACACATCCGCGGAGGTCAGGAAATGGGAAGACAATGGTATGAAGACGGTAAAATGATGAAAAAGAAGAATACTTTTACCGATTTCATCGATGCCGGAGAATATTTAGTTAAAGAAAAATATACTTCACCGAAACATTTATATGCTCAGGGAGGAAGCGCAGGGGGTCTTCTCATGGGAGCCATTGTGAATATGAGTCCGAACTTATGGCATGGAGCGATTGCTCAGGTTCCGTTTGTAGATGTTGTGAACACCATGCTAGATGAAACGATCCCGTTAACAACCAATGAATACGATGAATGGGGAAATCCAAACAATAAAGAGGCTTATCTCTACATGAAATCTTATTCTCCTTACGAAAATATTGAAAAGAAAAACTACCCGAATATATTGGTAACTACAGGCTTACACGATTCTCAGGTACAGTATTTTGAGCCTGCAAAATGGGTGGCAAAATTGAGAGATATGAAAACTGACAACAACGTTTTATTGCTAAAAACTGATATGGCTTACGGGCATGGTGGTGCTTCAGGAAGATTTGATTATCTGAAAGATACTGCGTTGGTGTATGCTTTTATGTTTAAACTGGAAGGAATCACGAAATAAAAAACTCACGCAGATTTTGTAAATTTTGCAGATTTACAAATGACAGAAAATGAAATTTCCTATATAGTTAGAAAATGCATCTTTAATGTTTATAATCAATTAGGCCCAGGTTTGTTAGAATCTATTTATCATAGAATTTTAATTTACGAGTTAGAACAAAATGGATTGACTGTTAAATCTGAAGTTCTAATTCCTGTTTATTATGACAACAAGAAATTTGATTTAAATTTTAAAATTGACATTTTAGTTGAAGATAAGGTTGTTTTGGAACTGAAATCCATTAAAGAATTAGAAGCAATTCATTATAAACAACTTTATTCTTATTTAAAATTGTCTAATAAAAAATTAGGACTGCTTATTAATTTTAATACAACAAATATTATGGATAGTATAAAAAGAGTGGTCAATAACCTTTAAATCTGCTATATCAAAAAAATCTGCGAGAAATAAAAAAACAATTAAAAATAAAATAGAAAATAAGTAATATTATGAGAAGAAAGATCGTTGCAGGAAACTGGAAAATGAACAAAAATGTGATTGATGCTCAGCAATTAATGACTCAGTTACAGGATTATAAAAACAATAACGCAACCAACTGCGAAGTTTGGATCGCGCCTCCTGCATTATATTTAATGATGGCTAAAGATGTTTTCGAGAATGACGAGATCGGAGTTTTTGCTCAGGACATCAGCGAGCACGTAAGCGGAGCGTATACAGGAGAAATTTCTGTAGACATGCTGGAATCAATTGACGCAACAGGTTCTTTAATCGGACATTCTGAAAGAAGACAATACCACGGAGAAACAGATTCTCACTGCAACAGAAAAGTGAAATTGGCTTTAGATAAAGGTTTAATCCCGGTGTATTGCAACGGTGAAACTTTAGAGCAAAGAAAAGCTGGACAGCATTTTGAAGTGGTTAAAAACCAAACAGAGGTCGCTCTTTTCACGCTTTCTGCGGAAGAAATTAAAAAAGTAGTGATCGCTTACGAACCGGTTTGGGCTATCGGGACAGGCGAAACGGCAACTCCGGAGCAGGCTCAGGAAATCCACGCTTATATCAGAAGTATTATTGCTGCAAAATACGGTCAGGAAGTTGCTGATGAGGTTTCTATCCTTTACGGAGGTTCTGTAAAACCGGATAATGCTAAAGAAATTTTCTCTCAGCCTGATATCGACGGAGGTCTGATTGGTGGAGCTGCTTTGAAAGTAGAAGATTTCTCTAAAATTATTGAAGGATTCAATTAAGAATAATTTTCTTTGAATATATGATAACGCATCTTTTGGGTGCGTTATTTTTTTATTTTTACATAAAAACTAATTTAAAATTACCCTGAAAAAACTCATTAAATTCTTTGTAGCATTGGGCTATTGAGCTTATTCATACAAAATACGGATACCACAGATTACGTATAAATACTTAATTTATATCGTTTCGGTTTTGCTACTTTTATACAATAATAATATACCATGAACATCATATTAAAGCTTTTTTATTACAAAAGAGCAATTCTAAACTACGCCTCTACTTCGAAGATAGTGAAAGTAAGATAACAATAAGAAATATTACGTTTCGAGCTTCTTTTAATTATTAAATAAATGATTATCAGTAAACATCAAAGATTCTTAAAATTACATTCATCACGAAGTCATTATTTATTCTATAAATATTTCAGAAAAATTTAAACCTAATAAAAACCATCAAATAAACTAAAAACTATGGCAAATTTTGCATCATCAAAAAATCTTGGAAACGGATATCCAACTCCGGGACCTCAGCGACCTGACATTCAGGACATCATGAATCATGCTTATTTCTTAACCGACGGTCAGTGGAAAGAAGCAAAAGAAAATAATTCTTATGACTATATAATTATTGGCTCAGGCTTCTGCGGATATGCCTTTGCCAAAAGAATTTTAGAAAAAGATAAAGAAGCCAAAATTCTTATGGTAGAACGCGGAGGTTTCTTATTACCAACACATTTTCAGAATTTAGGAGCGAGCTATAAAAAATTGGTAGGCCCAATTTCTGAAACTTTTCCTTGGAGTTTGTCTCAGTCTACCATGCTGGAAAAAGCGCCTTATCGTGTAACCCAGCATGGAATGTTACCTTATTTTGGAGGCAGAAGCTTCTTGTGGAGCGCATGGTGCCCTCAACCCGAAAAAGCACAAGCCGAGAAGTGGTCGCCAATACTATTTGAGTCTTTAACGCAAAAAAATGGGGATACTTCTTATTTTGATGATGCAATTAAATTACTGCATGTTCATAAGTCCAATGCATTACCTTTTTCTAAGAATTTAAAAAAATTGGGACTGGAAAATAATTTAGACCAATTACGATTACCAGAATATGGAACATTGCAAGATATTATTCATGATCTATTTGATAAAAACAAAGACGATTTTAACTCTAAAAGTGAGACGCGTGCGCAACTCATGAAAGTAGAATATGCATCGTTGGCTTGTGGGGATGGTGAAAATAAAGGGATTGATTTTAATAAATTTTCAACTCCAACAGCTATTCTTAATTTGGTAGACAGCACGGCGTTTCCGACCAAAAATGTAGATTCTGAGACCGAAAAAAGAAGAAAAGAAGGCAATAATATGTACCCCAACAGATTGCATATTCTTACTGAATGTGTTGTAGAAGAGATTTTGAATGAAAATAATCAAGCTTATGGATTATTAACATCAAGAGGAACCATCGCATTGAATAACGCAGAATTGATATTAGCAACGGGAGCTATGCCACCTGCAACGTTAATTCAGAAATCATTCAACCATGAATCGGCGGGTAAGCATTTTACAGCCCATACAATTTCTGCTATTACAGCAAGAGTGAAGAAAGATAAACTAAAAACGCTAACAGAAAATGGAAATTTGCAGATGGGAGCGATTTATCTGCCTTTCTTTGCAGAAAACGGTCAGCAGTTTCACATTCAATTATCAATTATTCATGATCCGAATCCAGCTAAAAATCAAGAGTTGGCAATGCGTTATATGCCTGATGTCGTGTCTACTGCTTCTCCGGAGCAATTGAAAGGTTCAGAAAATCATGTCATATTAGTGTGTGCAATTTTAGGTGAATTAGATATTCATAATCAAGACGCATCTTTTAAAGCTAATAAAGATTCTGATGCGACTACAGGAAGTTTACTAAGATGTAATCCGAGTCTGAAAGATAAAAAAACATGGGATGACATGGGTAAAACGACCTATAATATTCTTGATTATTTATTTGATGATCCTGAATATTGGTATAGTGATTTGAACTATTATCAAGAATGTCATGTAAGTGGTACAGATTATTTACCTGAGCGTTATGGAATCCAAAACTCATGGGTGAAAAAAGCAGAGCGCACAAGATATCCTCATGTTCCGGCAATGGTACACGAAGGTTCTACGTTGCCTATTGAAAACAATAATTTTGATAGTGATCATAAAAAAATTGAGGCTGTCGTAAATTTAGATTATCAACTCATCAATCAAGGTAAGCCTGTATCCAATTTATTCATAACTGGAGCTTCATTATGGGCACAAAGCGGTGCTTGGAATCCTACTTTAACCATGACGGCAATGGCTTTACAATTAGCTGATAAACGAATTGCAGCTAACGCTCAGGAAAAGAAACAGCCCGTTTCTGAAAACACAGAATCTACAGCTATTCTTGAATTAATTGATCAATCTAAATTTTAATCATGATGGATACTAACGAAACTGTTAAACTATTAGAAGTAAGTTTAGACTTGCAATCTGTAGAAAATATGGATGGGGTCTATACTTGCATCAAAGATGTTGATTCCCGATTTGTATTTTGCAACGAAAATTTTGCAAAACTCGTAGGAAGTTCTGTCTCGGAAATTGTAGGAACAATTGATGACAGAGAAGATCATGTAAAAGATGATGAAGCGGTACGAAAATCTGGCATCCCATTATTAAATCATCGTGAAGTAATAGAATTACCCAACGGCTCTCAACAGCCAATTCTTACCCAAAAAGGACTGTGGCGATGTAACACCGACAAATCTGAAATTCTAGGCACAACCGTTAATTTCTCTTTACAGAAAACCAAAGAAGCCTGGATTGAAGAATTAGATCTAAAATTGGTAGATCGCGTGGGCTATTTTGGCATTGACAGCACTCACCAAGCCGATAAAGACAATACTTATTCTTTGAATTTTATTTTGATAGATAATCTTCCGAAGTTGAAATTGCACAAACTTGCGATGGATGAACAATGGTTTTTTCATGAAGGTTCTGCTTTGCAAATTTATATTTTCGATTTGGTGAAAAAGACGGCAACCGTTAAGACTTTAGGTAAGAATATTTCTAAAGGCGAAAAAATACAAATTATAGTTCCAAAAAACACATGGTTTGGAGCCAAAGTCGTAAATAAAGATTTTAATCTAAGCAGTTGCAGTTTAACACCAGCTTTTTATGAAAGTTGCAGCACTCCTTTACCAGCAGATGACAACGAAAGAAAGACATTTTTGAATGGGTTGAAGCATACTTTCCCGGAATATGTTGATATAATTGATGAACTTTCTTAAGTCTTAAAAATAAACCCTCATTCAGCATTTCTGAATGAGGGTTTTATTGAATTTATAATGCAACTGTTTAAATATTTTCTTTAATTATTTACTGAATATCTACAATATACATCGTTCCTTTATCCTGTTTCCCAGTTTTAGGTAGAATTTTTGTTTTCGGATTTCCGTTACCGTCATCTACCACGCCAAAATCATCATCATTGAAAACAGCCAGTTTATTATTTCCTAAATACACAATTCCTTCGAATTTATCATGTTCGTATCCTAATTTAGCCACCAGGTCAACTGCCAGAGTTTTTGTTACAGGTTTCAGTCCTGCGGTATTGATTTCATCCCAAGTCGACTGCTCCAAAGTTTTCCCGTTGATTTTCATTCCGTCCACAGCGGCCAAATCTGTTCCGGTAACATCTGAAGCGCCGTTTAAATTAATCCTATACACTTTCTTCACCCCGCCAACAGAGCCAAAATTTCCGTCTCTTTCGATCACTAAAAATTCAGTATTGCTGATAGGCGTTATATCGCAAACAGAATCTGAAGCGCCACCATCCTGTTTATATAAATATTGTTTCGTTTGGCCTGTTGCCAAATCAAAAGTGACAATTCTTGTTAAGGTAGTATTCGTGGCCAAAGCTTTTGTCGGAACATACATCATGGACTGCATGGTGCCTACCAACATTTTTCCATCCGGAGTCATACACATTCCTTCCATTCCACGGTTGGGTCTTCTTTTAGCAAAAACAGCAGGAAGCTTTCTCGTTCCGGTATTTACTCCAATCGGGCTGATTCTTTCAGTCTCAATACCTTCTGCACTGTAATGAACAATGTGCGGACCATATTCATCAGACACCCAAAATGTTCCGTCTGCCGCTGCTACAATACTTTCACTGTCTAATCCGTAATTATCCGTTCCCAACAGATTTCCGTTGGCTCCATAGGCAATTTCTCCTGTACTTCCCATTCCCACAGGATTTGGAAGACCTGTAATTGGCTGCCCGGACGGATTTTTGAGCTTGATATATTTAATGACTTCAATATTTCCTTCCGCATTAATTTTAAAATGTAAAATTGTAGGGGTAAAGTCAGGAACAAGGAATTTTATTCCGTTTAAATAAGCGGTATTCGGACCACGATCGGTGATTACATAAAATTCACCTTTTCTCGTAGGATGCGCTGCGGCTCCCGAACCGAAACCTCCGTTAATTACATTCACACCATTTTGTGTAGCCAAAGTGGTGAAAGGAAATTCCTGAGGAAGTTTAGAATAATTAATATCTTGGTTTGCGTTGTCATCGTCTTTGCATGAAGCCACTGTCAGTAAGAAAACAAGAGGTAATAAGATTCTTTTCATAGTTACTTTTATTGGCAGCGAAAGTAAATATTGATTGTAAATTAATCTTAAATAGAATATTAATTTTCTTTTGTTTTGTAATAAAAGAAATGAAAATTCAAGACTTGGAATCAAAAAAAACGCACCAATACCAATTGATGCGTTTCTGAAATATTCTTTAAAAGAAAAACATTTATTTCTCTTTTGATCTCTGTAAAACCTCATCTACCATTCCGAAGTCTTTTGCTTCTGTAGATGTCATCCAATAATCTCTGTCAGACGCTTTTTCTACCCATTCGTACGTTTGTCCTGAATGGTCAGAAATAATGTCATACAATTCTTTTTTCAGTTTCAACATCTCTCTCAAATTGATTTCCATATCAGAAGCCACCCCTTGTGCACCTCCTGAAGGCTGGTGAATCATCACTCTTGAATGTTTCAAAGCTGAACGCTTACCTTTTTCTCCAGCTACCAATAAAACAGCACCCATAGAAGCTGCAATACCTGTACAGATAGTCGCTACATCAGGCTTAATGATCTGCATCGTGTCGTAGATCCCTAAACCAGCGTAAACGCTACCACCAGGAGAGTTGATATAAATTTGGATGTCTTTTGAAGGATCAGCACTTTCTAAGAATAGAAGCTGAGCCGTCACGATATTAGCCACCTGATCGTCGATTCCTGTTCCCAAGAAAATAATTCTGTCCATCATCAAACGAGAGAAAACGTCCATTTGAGCAACGTTCATTCTTCTTTCTTCCATGATGTACGGGGTAAGATTCGTTGGGCCATACATTCCCATATACTGATCGGTTGCCAAACCGCTGTTTCCTAAATGTTTTGTAGAGAAATCTCTAAATTCTTTTTTAATGTCCATATTTCTATTGGTATTATTTTAAATTTTTACTGTTGTTTAAATTACAACTTCTATTCCTAAAATTTTATAGGACTTTTTGTCAGTTTAATACGATAAATATAAACATTTCTATGATTAAAACTAGCGTTTTCTGTTGACATAAATTCCTTTAATCGGAGAATATTCGATAATATTACTCAATTGAATGGAAGCCTGTTTCAGCAAAGTGATCTTTTTAATCAAATCATAATACTGCGTTTCATCGGCTCCGTCAAGCTGTTTTGCGGTTTCTATAATTAAATAATCAATATATCGATATTTATGAAGCAATACATCACCTTTTACCTGCTCACCAATTTTATCACCATAATTTGGTGGATAAATATTTCGGGAAGCCCAGTTTTCAAGATCATCCAAAGGAATTAAGGCATCAACAACCTTTGTCGTAATTTCCTCATCCATAAAAGACACGAAGAAATTTCCGCTTCTTAATTCATCATTCTGAATACCTTCACGAACCTGATTGATAATAATTTCATTTCCTTTTACCAAAAACTGATATTGCTCTTCCTCAAAATGATGCAAAATCTCTTCAATTACGGTAATCTGATATTCACCATTTTGATCATCTTTTCGCTTCAAAACAATATCTCCAAACATCAGCATATGATCTACCAGTTTATTTTCCATGAAAAGGACTTCAAATAAAAAAGGATCATTTTTTTCTTCATCCAACGGAACAATTTCCATTTTTGGAGGAGCTACCGCCTGTTCTTTTTGTTGCTGAACATGCTGATTCTGATTTTGAGTAACCTGTCTTTGAACATCAAGTTCATTGAACAAACTTTGCTCAGACAAGCCGAATTTATTCGAAACTTCTTTTAAATAAACCTCTCTTTTTAAAGCATTCTGTACGAAACCTACCGATTTTACAATATCTCTAATGGCTTCAGCCTTCTTAATAGGATCGTTACCTACTTCTTTTAGAAGGATCTCCGCTTTAAAATCGATAAAATCCAGAGCCTCATTTTCGATGAATTTTTCCACATATTCCTGCGGATGTTTTCTGGCAAAAGAGTCGGGATCATCGCCGTCAGGAAACAGAAGAACACGAATGTTCATTCCTTCCGTCAGCAACATATCAATACTTCGGAAACTGGCTTTAATTCCGGCATTATCACCATCAAAAAGAATTGTTACGTTTTCCGTAAGCCTTTTAATAAGCTTGATTTGCTCCGTCGTTAAAGAAGTTCCGGAACTCGCCACCACATTTTCGATGCCCGACATGTGAAGCGAGATCACATCCATATATCCTTCCACCAAAAGACAGACATTTTTTCTAGAAATCGCCTGTTTGCTTTGATTTAAACCATAAAGAACATTCGACTTGTGATAAATTTCTGTTTCCGGAGAGTTGAGATATTTGGCAGTTTTTATGTTATTTTTCAGAATTCTGGCTCCAAAACCAAGCACTCTTCCCGAAAAACTGTGAATCGGAAAAATTACTCTTTCACGAAAACGGTCGATTCCGTTCGGAGCATTTTCAGGAAAAATAGAAAGTCCGGATTTCTCAAGAATTTCTTTGGAATATCCTTTATCGATCGCAAATTCCGTAAAAGCATTTTTCTTTTCAGGAGAATATCCTAGCTGGAATTTTTTGATGATGTCATCTCTTAATTCACGCTCTTTAAAGTAAGATAAGCCAATCGCCTTACCTTCTTCAACTTCCCAAAGAAAATTTTGGTAATAATCATTGGCAACTTCATGAATTTTATACAGAATATCTCTCTCCGACTGAGCATTTTTGGCTTCTTCGGAAAACTCGCGCTGATCTTCTTCGATCTCGATTCCGTATTTTTTTGCAGCATGACGAAGCGCTTCGGGATAAGTGAAATTTTCAATTTCCATTAAAAAAGAAATCGCAGTTCCTCCTTTTCCGGTTGAGAAATCTTTCCAAATCTGTTTGGCTGCAGAAACTACAAAACTCGGTGTCTTTTCATCGTGAAACGGACTGAGCCCTTTGTAATTAGACCCTGCCCTTTTCAACTGCACATATTCGCCCACAATCTCCTCTACACGGATTGTTGAGAATATCTTATCAATGGTCTGTTTGGAAATCATACTGCAAAAATAATTCAAATATTAAAAAGAACGATCATATTTAAATCAAATCAATCAACCTATTATCAAATTATCTATAACTAAATAACACTAAATCAATATCATAAGTCAAACTATTAAGTATCATCTTTTTAGGCTAAAAAATTAACAACCATCCCAATTTGCGCTATTTCGGTAATGGAAAATATCATCATAACTTCATTGAAAAATAATGAATTAATGAAATTAAATAAAAAAAACAATTAAAAATTTTTAACCTAAAATAAATACGATGAAAAAAAATGAATTTTTAAAAGTGAAGGCGTTTATTGCTATCTTACTATTTGCTTTTTCGAGCATTTACGCCCAGAGTAATGAAGAAATCTATTCATTAGGAAAAACTGATGAATTTTTACAGCGCATGATCGTGCAATCAGATAACAGCAAAAGTCTAATTAATCTAGATATTTCTGATAATCATTTGCTACCGTCTATTATTAATTATAGTAAAAAAAATGATAATCAATCACTACATATTGAAGGAAACATTATTGATGAACCCAACGGAAGTTTCAGTATTAATATAAAAAACAATAAGCTAGAGGGAAGAATTATTCTTTTAAAAAGCAAAAAAGCTTATCTATATTATTCTGATAACCAATCTAATGCTTTCATAAAAAATATTGACATTAATAAATTAATCTGTCTAGATTTTCCTAAGCCTCCAAAACAGAAATTGGCTAAAGCTACATCAACTGTTTTAAGTGATATTATGTATTTGCAAAGCCTTCCGGGAGCCGCTGGATGTCTTTTGCTTGATTTTGACGGGCATACAGTTCCCGCAGGCAGTGGCTGGAATAGCGGAAATCCCATTGTAGCTTTACCTTCCGGCATGAATGACAATGAGATTTTAGAAGCTTGGGAACTTGTGGCAGAAGATTTTAGACCATTTAATATAAATATTACGACAAATGAAGCAGTTTTCAACCAATATCCTCAAAATAAAAGACGAAGATGTGTAATTACACCTACCGACACGGCATTACCAGGAGGTACAGGAATATCTTTAATTAATTGTTTTTCATCTATGTCTGATCTTCCGTGTTGGGTTTTTACATCTGGTGCAGGAACTTCCGGTAAAATTGTAGGCGAGATCGCAGCTCATGAACTTGGTCATACATTAGGATTGAGCCATGACGGACAGGCTGGAACGACTTATTATGCTGGTCATGGAAATTGGGCACCAATCATGGGAATGGCTTATTACAGAAATGTAACGCAATGGAGCAAAGAGGAATATTCTAACGGAAGCAACCATGAAGATGACCTTGCAGTCATTACCAGTGAAAATAATGGTGTAGGCTACCGAATCGACAAACATGCCAATACACATGCAGCTGCAACGCCATTACATATTTCCGGAACTGTAATTTCAGAAAGCGAAAATCAAGGCGTTATTAATTATACTGATGATATTGATATGTTTCATTTTACAACAGGAAACAGTAATATTTCACTTCAGGTAAAAACGGCTGCGCGACATAGTAATTTGCGGATAAAGGTATTGATTTACAAAGGTCAGAATATGATTATCAGTTCTTATTCCGGTAACCCACTCAACCTAAGTGAACCGATTGTTATTAATATGCATCTGGATCCCGGAGATTATTATATTTCAATCAGCAGTATCGGCGAAGGAACTCCTGATACGGGCTATTCTACCTACGCTTCGCTTGGTTTTTACAGTATTTCGGGAACGATTACTCAAAATTCCGGAAAAGAAAAAGAGGAGGAAAAAGGGAAAATCAGCATTTATCCGAATCCTGTAAAAGATCAACTTACCATTATAACCAATGATAATGAAAAATATGAAGTTATTCTTACCAATATCACAGGAACGATTCTTTATCAGGGAAATATTTCTGAAAATTCAATAACAATTCCCGTTTCAGATAAGCCGGAAGGAACCTATTTTGTGATTTTAAAAAACATGAAAAATGGCGTTAGGAAATCTTATACGATAATTAAAAAATGATTTTAAAAGCTGCCTTGCTACTGTGAGGCAGTTTTTATTGATGAAAATTGAATTTAAAATCGCTTTATTCCTTATTTTTGAAAATTGAGTTTTGATTTACCTAAAAAATAGTAAATCAATATAAATCAGTACATTAATTTAATTAAAATGAATTTTACCATCCATAAAATCGAAGACTGGCAAGAGATAGTCGATCAGATTATGCCTCAATTACAGCATAATATTCTTTTGTTGAAAGGAAATTTAGGAGCAGGAAAAACAACTTTCACCCAATTTTTACTGAAAAATTTAGGAAGTGAAGACGAAGTTAATTCTCCAACCTATTCTATTGTTAATGAATACAATACACCAAAAGGTAAAATTTACCACTTCGATTTATACCGTTTAAAAAATATTGAGGAAGTTTATGATATCGGAATGGAAGAATACCTAGACAACGCCTTCCTGTGCATCATTGAGTGGCCGGAAGTGTACGAAGAAGATCTTTACGGTCTTACCTACCACGAAATGAGCATAATTAATAACGGAGAAAGCAGAGAAATTACTTTCGATTAAATATTATGTATCTTTGCTATTGAATTTGATTAAAAATACGATCTGTAAGAACTTAATGCAATTTTAAAGGATGAGTACTACTAATATTTTTACTCCTTTTACTGAAGAGGAGCTGATTCCTAAGGCTGAAAAGCTGGATGTAGTCAAAAAAGGCAAACAATTCAGTATCGGGATTCCTAAAGAAACCTGTCTGAACGAAAGAAGAACGTGCATCACTCCCGATGCTGTGCAGGTTTTGGTAGAACACGGCCACGAAATCATCATAGAATCCGGAGCCGGACAAGGTTCATTTTTTACAGATTTACAATATTCTGAGTCGGGAGCGAGGATTACGAATGATCCTAAAGAAGCTTTTGGACAAGATCTTATCTTAAAAATTAATCCACCAACAGAAGAGGAAATTGATTACATGAAACCGAATACCTATCTGGTTTCGGCGCTTCAAATCAATTTAAGAGATAAAGATTATTTCTTAAAACTGGCAGAGAAAAAAGTAAATGCCATCGCTTTTGAATTTATCGTTGATGAATATAAACAACTTGCATTAGTAAGGTTAGTTGGCGAAATTGCAGGAACAGTTTCCATCCTTTATGCCTCCGAATTATTAGCGTTATCAAACGGCTTAATGCTTGGTGGAATCACTGGTGTAAGACCTTCAGAAGTGGTTATTTTAGGTGCAGGAATCGTGGGAGAATTTGCAACAAAAGCAGCCATCGGTTTAGGAGCAAGCGTAAGAGTTTTTGATAATTCACTTTCAAAACTAAGAAGGCTTCATACGTTGGTAGACAGCCGAGTTCCGACTTCAATTATCGATCCTAAAGAATTAAGCAAAGCATTAAGAAGAGCAGATGTTGTCATCGGAGCTCTTCCAAGATTAAATATGACCCCGATTGTAACCGAAGAGATGGTTGCAAAAATGAAAAAAGGCAGCGTAATCATCGATATTACCATCGACAACGGAAAAGTGATCGAAACTTCTGAACTGACAACAATGGAAGATCCTTACATCATCAAACATGGTGTTATTCACTGCGGACTTCCGAATCTTACTTCAAGAATGCCGAGAACAACAACAAAAGCAATCTCTAATTTCTTCCTTTCTTATATTTTAAATTACGACGAAGAAGGTGGCTTCGAAAACATGTTGGTTCGCAAAAATGAAATGAAACAGAGTCTTTACATGTACAAAGGCAGACACACGAAAAAAATCATTTGCGACCGTTTCGGACTTACTTATCACGATATCAATCTTTTAATTTTCTAATGAAAAAACTCAAATTCTACGCAATTGGTCTTGTTCCAGGACTTATTATCGTATTTTTTATATTAAACAAAAAAGGCGCAAGCTGCAGCGGTTATCTTCCAAACAGCCGTGTTATTGCAGAAACATTGTCTAAAGATTTTAAATATTCTGAAGCTTTCACAGCAGAAATGAATACGTTGAAAGTAAATGAAAAATTCTTGAAAGACAGCATTATTACGAAAGGAAAAGTAGATTTCGACAGAAGTCACGCTCAAAAAAAACCTTGTCCGGATTATGTTTTAACGTATCCTGAAAACAATCCAACGTATGAAATCACGTTTGAGAAGTGTGAGGAAAATGTGACATTGAATTCTTTGAAAAAGTTGAAGTAATTTTTATTGAAATATTAAGAAACTGTTTAAATTTTTAAGGCAAATTTTACAAAGATGTCATTTTCAGCGAAACGAAGTGGAGTCGAAAAATCTCACTATCTAAATTTTAAAAGATTCTTCATTTCTTAATGCTTCGCAAAATTCCATTCAGAATGACAACTTAATTTAACTTAACAACTTAAATCTTCTTAATGGTTAAAATCTTCATTTTAAAAAATAAATATGCTTCGACAGGCTCAGCATGACATCGCTAATACTAAACTAGAAAAAAGTCAAAAACTGATTTAAATTAATGGATGGCAATTACTACATGATACATGATTATCTGATATTCGTTGGAGTATTTGCTATTTTCTTTTTTTTAACCGTTAGTATTTATTTATTCAGCCAAAATCAGAAATTAAAGATAAAAAATGCTAAAATTTCTGAAGCGAATAAAATTATTCAACAAAGATTAAATGAAGTTCAGCTGGAACATATCGGCACGAAATTAAATCCGCATTTGTTTAAAAACATTCTGAATTCTGTTCAGTCTCATGCCTATCAAACCTATATGTCTCTCGACAAACTGGCGAATGTTTTAGACTATATTTTATACGAAAGCAATAATAAATTTGTAAGCCCGAAAGAAGAATTAAATTTCGCTTTAAGTTTAATTGAAATTAATAAAATAAAGATTAATCCACTTTTTGACTTTAGAATAAAATCGAGAATTAATAAATCGGATGAAGTGTATGAAGAAAAAGTTTTTGCTCCTTTGATCTCAGTTGATCTTATTGAAAATGCTTTCAAACACACTGATTTTTTGGCACAAGACTCATTCATTTCAATCCAAATGGAACTTGAAGACGGAATTTTCATCATGAAAGTAAGTAATAAGGCTTCCCTGAAAAATATGTTGGAAAAAGAGAAAAGTGGTTTCGGAAGCCAATCTTTAGATCAACGGCTCAAAATGATCTACGGAAATTATTTTACGCTTCAAAAAAATTCAAAAAACGGTATCTTCACAGCAGAATTAACAATCAATTTAGGAGAATTCTATGATAAAATGCGTTATTCTTGATGATGAATTACTGGCGATCAGTTATTTAAAATTACTTTGCGAACAAATTGATAACGTGGAAGTTGTAAAAGCATTCAACGATCCTAAAGTTTTTCTTCATGAAATTGAAAATATCGATTGTAACGTCTGCATTTTAGACATCGAAATGCCCGGAATGAATGGTTTGCAGGTTGCCGAATTAATTTCAGGTTCAAAAAAAATCATTTTCACAACCGCTTACAAAGAATACGCAGCTGAAGCATTTGACCT
>DKLU01000455.1 GCA_002455915.1 Chryseobacterium sp. UBA6632 | reverse complement strand
TAAGTCCACCTTTTAACACCGCCTCACTCACTTCTCCAAAGCTTAGTTTTTATCTCGTTAATCCACAATTGAATGGAAATGCCAATTGGGTAAGGATTTACTACAGAATGTCTGCTACAGATTCTTGGACTTTGTTGATGGGGTTCCAACCACCGTTCAGTTCTTGGTATTTTTTCGCCAATATCGGAATGCCGCCTAATATTTATCAGGTTGCCATTGAATGTGAAAATAGTCAGGGATATTCTACATTGGTTGATCAAGTTACGATTAGCAACGATGTTTTAAGTACAAGCGAAATTACAAATCATTCAAAATCAAAGATTAATTTCTATCCAAATCCGGTTAAAAATGAACTAAATTATACAGGTAGGGAAAAGATTGATGAAATTTTTATTTATGATTTGAATGGAATAAAAGTGAAAGAGCAAAAGATTAATTCTCTCAGTGGAAGTATTGATGTTTCGGCTTTGAAAAGCGGACTGTATATAATCTCTGCAAAAAAAGGAGAAGGAACAGAAAATTTTAAAATCATTAAAAATTAAAAAATACATCTTTGCCCCTTAGATTGTTAATAATTTAAATAAAAAGGTTTTAATAATAAAATTTTTTTGATTAAATAGAATTAAGACTAAATTTCTAAAAATTTGGTAGTAAACATACATGATTAAACGTTTACATTTTTTAAATTCGTATAAAAATTAACTATATGGCGTTCGGAATAGAGGCAGCAAGCTACTTTGTGCCTACTTTATATTTGGAAATAAAAGATTTAGCAGAAAAAAGAGGAATAGAACCTGCAAAACTGGAAAAAGGATTAGGATTACATAAAATGGGATTTCCCGATGTGCATGAAGATGCAGCCACATTTGCGGCGGAAGCTTTATTGAAGCTAATCAGAGATTATAATATTAATCCAAAAGAAATATCAAGAATTTATCTGGGAACGGAAAGTGCTTTGGACGCTGCAAAACCAACGGCTTCTTACGCGATGCAAATGGTTGAAAAAGTGTTGGAAAGTGAGTTCGGAGAAAGAGCTTTTAAAAATTGCGACGTGGTAGATCTTACGTTCGCTTGTATTGGCGCGGTAGATGCGCTTCACAATTCTTTGGATTTTGTAAGGGTAAATCCTGATAAAAAGGCGATCGTCATTGCGAGTGATTATGCTAAATATGAGCTGGCGTCTTCAGGAGAATATACTCAAGGTGGTGGTGCCGTGGCAGTTTTGGTGTCTTCAAAACCAGATCTTATTGAGATTGATAACAATTGGGGTGTTGCTACAGAAAGTGTTTTTGATTTTTTCAAGCCAAGACGTCATTTCAAAAAAGAAGATTTAACGAACGCTCCTGAAAACTTCCCTGAAAAAATTGAAGTTTTTACAGACGAACCTGTTTTTGACGGACAATATTCTAATCAATGTTATCAGGACAGAATTAGAGAAGCTTACGATCATTACAAAGAAATTACAGGAAAAAATAAACCATACGAAGCTTGGAAATATCTTATTTTCCATCTTCCTTATGCTTTCCACGGAAAAAGAGTTTTTACAGAAATTTACAGTTTAGAAAACGGCTTGTCTTACGAAACTCCTGAAGAACAAAAAGAAGTGGCAAAATCAGAGGATTATATTCAGTTTATTAATGATAAAATTGAAAAATCTCAACGAGCTTCTTCAGAAATCGGAAATATGTACACGGCTTCTATTTTTATGGCTTTGCTTTCTGCATTGCAGACTTCTTTTAATGAGAACGAAGAATTAGCAGGTCAGGAAATTGGATTCTTGGGTTATGGAAGTGGTTCTAAGTCTAAAGTTTTTGCGGGAAAAGTTTCTGATAACTGGAAAAATGTGGTGGCAAAATGGAATCTTTTTGAAGGCTTAAAAAACAGAACGGCTATCAATTTTGAAACGTATGAGAAACTTCACAGAAAGCAATTGGAAACTTCTGTTAATGAAAATTATACAGGTTTCGGATTGACATCTGTAGAATTAGAAAATCCTGTTTTGAAAGGAGCAAGATATTACGATTTTAAAGGTTAAGATTTACTACTTAAAATTTACGAAGTTGTCATTTTGAGCGAAACTAAGTGAAGTCGAAAAATCTCAAATATTTCAATTTCAAATAAAATGTAAGTAATCTCTAAAATATAAACCGAAGCTAAATATAGTTTCGGTTTTTTGTTTTATTTTTTCCAGAATCGGTTACTTTGAGCCCAGTTTTTAAATAAATTCGGCCAAGAAGAAACAGTAGTTCCTTGTTTTCCTAAACCCCAGCCATGGCCTCCGTCTTGAAAAATATGCATTTCAACAGGAACTTTAGCTTTTCTTAAAGCATCTTCCATCAAAAAACTATTGTCCACGGGCGAAATAGGATCATCAAAAGCTTGAGCTAGAAAAGTTGGAGGTGTATCTGTAGTAACCTGTTTTTCCACAGAAAAATTTGTTTGTTGTGCTAAGGTTGGATTATTTCCTAAAATACTTTTGTAAGAATGCGTTTTATTATTTGGCGGAAGCATTGAAATAACGGGATAAATCAGCCCAACAAAATTCGGTTTTGATGATAAAGAATCAATAGCATCCACAGGTTTGTAGAATTTTTTATCGAATAAAGTAGAGGTGATTCCTGCTAAATGTCCTCCGGCAGAAAATCCTAGAATGCCAACTTTATTTTGATCAAATCTATATTTATTTGCCATACTTCGAATCAATCTCATGGCTCGCTGTGCGTCTTCAAAAGGAACATTGGTGGTTTTCCAACCTTCTTGTGGTAAACGGTAAATCAGTTCAAATGCGGTAATACCTTCCGATTGCAGCCAATTTGCGGTAGGGTTACTTTCTTTACCGAGTTCAATATGAGCATATCCACCACCACTAATGACTAAAATAGCGGTTCCGTTGGGATTTTTAGGTTGGTGAACAATCAATCTTGGTGTTGAAACATTCGTTACGGAACCTTTATCATTAATAATTTCTCCATTTTTTGAGCCGCCTTTATCAGGCATATTTCCTCGCCAAAGATCAATTTGTTCTGCATCTTTTGATAAAATGAAATTCTTATTGGTAGTTTGTGCATCCACAAAATTTGATGCAAAGAAAAACGAAAATACAAGAATAATAAATGGTTTCATCATATTGCTTTTAATGATTTATTATTCTGCAAAAACAATGCTGGAATTTTGAGCGTTTTTATTTAATAGAAATCGCTTTATTCTGATAACTTTTCGGAGTTACACCTGCAAATTGTTTAAACACTCTTGTAAAATAATTAACATCAGAAAACCCTGTCTGATAAGCAGTTTCCTTAATGCTATTTTGGCTTGCCAGTAATTCTTTTGCACGACTGATTCTTTCCTGTAAAATAAATTCATTCGGAGATGTTCCCAACTCATCTTTAAACATTTTAAAGAAGTTCGACTTGCTTACATATGCCAACTTAGCAATACTTTCGATTGATAATTTCTGGTGAAGATTTTTCTTGATATAATCCACTACAAATCCAATTCTTGATTTATTTTTTACAATATTTTTCTCTACCATACTTCGTGCTTGAGTTTGCATCAATCGAATTAAAAGTTCCTTCAATGCAAAATCTGCCATAATATCTTTTTGAGAATTATCATCCATCGCAATGCGCATAATATTATTGGTGGCAGACGCTAAAGATTGATTGTTAAAAAGAAAATATTCATCAAGATCGATATTCCAATGTGAAGTCTCGTCAATTTTTGGAAGATGATAATTTAAATGATTTAAAGAATCTTCAATAAATTCGGGATTCAGACTTAAAGAAATACATTGAGACGGGGTTTCATCTGCTTCAGGAAAATCAATCATCATTGTTTCTCCAGGCGAAACCAGTACGCTTTCTCCCGGAAAATAGTCGAAATAGTTGGTTTTATCCAGTTTCATGTATTTTTTACCACGAAGCATTGCGGTAAATGCAATCGTTTCAAAATGCAGTTTTACATCAAAAGCAGCCTTATGCGTCTCATAAATGCTGAATTCACAATTATTCAGATTGAATTTCGTCTGATTTTCAACCAAATGAATGAGCTGGTTTTCCCGCTTTAATTCAGGTGTATTCAATAAAATCTTGTTATCATTCATTTCTAAACATTTATGATTACGTCTCTACTCAAATATAGAAATTTCTGCGCTTAGTATTTTGTTAATGAAATTATAAAATTCAGGATATGTACTATTTTGATATTTTTTTGTACGATTTTGCTATTCTAATATCACAGGTAAGTGTAATTTGGTAACAGATAAAAAATTAAAACATACGTATATGAGCACACTTACAGAACAAGAATCAGCGACTACTTTAAAGTGGCCTGAATTCAAAAACAGATATGATAATTATATCAACGGACAATTTATAGCTCCGGTAAACGGTCAGTATTTCGATGTTGTTTCTCCGGTTGACGGAAGAAATTTTACGCAGGCAGCTCACTCATCAAAAGAAGATTTGGAATTGGCGGTAAATGCAGCTGAAAAAGCATTCCAGACATGGAAAGATACTTCCGCGACGGAAAGAAGTATTATTTTAAATAAAATTGCCGACAGAATCGAGCAGAATTTAGAGTACATAGCAACCGTTGAAACTATTGATAACGGAAAAGCGGTAAGAGAAACGTTAGCTGCGGATATTCCATTGGCAGTAGATCATTTCAGATATTTTGCTTCGGTCATCAGGTCTGAAGAAGGTTCGCACAATGAACTGGATAAAGATACCGTTTCATTGATTGTTCACGAACCACTAGGTGTTATCGCTCAAATCATTCCTTGGAATTTCCCAATTCTAATGGCTGTCTGGAAACTGGCTCCGGCTTTGGCAGCAGGAAACTGTGTCGTTTTAAAGCCGGCAGAAAGCACTCCGATTTCCATCATGGTTTTAATGGAATTGATCGGCGACTTACTTCCTTCGGGAGTTGTAAACATTGTTAACGGTTTCGGTGCAGAATTAGGAAGAGCTTTAGTTACCAATCCGAAAGTTAACAAGGCGGCATTTACAGGTTCTACGGCAACAGGTCGTTTGGTGATGCAGTACGCGACAGAAAATATTATTCCGGTAACATTAGAATTGGGAGGGAAGTCTCCAAATGTTTTCTTCAGTTCGGTAATGGATGCGGATGACGAATTTTTAGACAAAGCTATTGAAGGAGCCGTGCTTTTCGCTTTAAATCAAGGGGAAATCTGTACCTGCCCGTCCAGATTATTGGTTCAGGAAGACATTGCAGATGCCTTCATTGCTAAAGTGGTAGAAAGAGTAAAAGCCATTAAAGTAGGAAATCCTTTGGATAAAACGGTGATGATGGGAGCTCAGGCATCTCAGATTCAAAAAGATAAAATTCTTTCTTACATCAAATTAGGGAAAGAAGAAGGTGCAGAAGTGCTTGTAGGAGGAGATGTTAACAATGTTGGTGAAGGTCTGGAGAACGGATATTATATTCAGCCAACCATCTTCAAAGGAAACAACAGAATGAGAATTTTCCAAGAAGAGATTTTCGGACCTGTGTTGGCATTTACCACATTTAAAGATGAAGAAGAGGCTTTAAAAATCGCAAACGATACAATTTACGGTTTGGGAGCAGGCGTTTGGACGAGAGATGCACATCAGCTGTACAATATTCCGCGTCACATTCAAGCAGGTAGAGTATGGGTCAACCAGTACCATTCTTACCCTGCAGGAGCACCTTTCGGAGGGTACAAGCAGTCGGGAATCGGTCGTGAAAACCATAAAATGATGCTGGATCACTACCGTCAGACTAAAAACATGTTGATTTCATACAACAAAAACAAACTAGGTTTCTTTTAATTTAAATATTAGGGCGTGCCCGTTTTCCCCGTCTCGGCAACGGGGAAAAACGGTCGGGCTATCCAGGGCTCCACTTCGTTTCGGTGTTCCGCTTCGCTCCACACTCTCGTTTTTCAAACGAGACCCTTCCTATCCCTCACGCAAACAAACGTTGTCCTTACCCTAAATTTTTCGGGTAAGTAGGGAATGATATACCTTTATAAGCCTTGACAAGGCTAAAAAACGTAGGAAAAATCTTTGTCGTCTTAGCTAAGTGAAACGCCTTTGCGAACTTAAAAATGTGGAGTCTAACAGGCAAAAAAAAGTCTCTGTGTCCTTTGCGTTAAAAAACTATTCAAAAGATATAAAACCAAAACTAAAAACTAACTCAAAAAAATCAAAATATGATTCCAAAAACAATGAAAGCCGCAGTCGTTCAAGGCTACGGACAACCTTTAAAAATAGAAGAAGTTCCTGTAAAAGTACCGGGAAGATATGAAGTATTGGTAAAAGTAATCGCCTGTGGAGTTTGTCACACAGATTTACATGCTGTTGACGGCGACTGGCCTGCAAAACCCAAAATGCCTTTAATTCCCGGACATGAAGGGGTAGGAATTGTAGTAGCCTGCGGTCCAGAAGCTCAGGTGAAAGAAGGCGACGCGGTGGGAGTTCCGTGGTTATATTCTGCTTGCGGATGCTGTGATTACTGTATCACAGGTTGGGAAACCCTTTGTGAAGCTCAAAAGAATGGTGGATACAGTGTAGATGGAGGTTTCGCAGAGTATGTAATTGCAGATTCAAGATATGTGGGACATTTAAAGTCGGATGTCAACTTTTTAGAAATTGCCCCAATTCTTTGTGCCGGAGTTACTGTTTATAAAGGCTTGAAAGAAACTGAAACAAAACCTGGAGAGTGGGTAGCCATTTCAGGAATCGGTGGATTGGGACACGTTGCCGTACAATATGCAAAAGCAATGGGAATGCATGTTGCTGCAATTGATGTAGCAGATGATAAGTTAGATTTAGCGAAAAAATTAGGAGCAGATTTGGTAGTCAATGCAAAAAACACAGACCCTGGAGAGTATCTGCATAAAGAAGTTGGCGGAATGCACGGCGCCCTAATCACAGCAGTCTCTCCAATTGCCTTCAAACAGGGAATTGATGTGTTAAGGAGAAAAGGAACCATTGCATTAAACGGACTTCCGCCGGGATCATTCGAACTTCCGATTTTTGAAACGGTATTAAAAAGAATTACCGTAAGAGGATCTATTGTAGGAACCAGAAAAGATCTTCAGGAAGCACTGGATTTTGCTAACGAAGGTTTGGTGAAAGCAACGGTAACTTCTGCAAAACTGGAAGATATTAACGATGTTTTCGATAAAATGAAAGCTGGACAAATTGATGGCAGAATCGTTCTTGATATTGCCGGATCAAATTAAATTATATTGAATGTTATGAGGTTCGGCGAAATTTATTTCGCCGAACTTTTTTAACTTTATAAAAGGAAAAACGACGTAGGAAATGAAGGTGTTAAGAAAATTTAAACTTAATCCGTTAAAAAATTTCCACTGTTAGAAGCGCGACAGAAATATTGAATCAAAGAACAAATATTCAATTCGCGCAAGTTTTGGAAATTTTAGGATTAAATTTAAATTTTTAGCCGGAGTTTCCAAGTCTTGAATTTTTGTTTCT
>DKLU01000094.1 GCA_002455915.1 Chryseobacterium sp. UBA6632 | reverse complement strand
AAGCTTGATAAACAAAGATAAATAGGCATTCACTTCACCAAAACCTGAAAATACAATATCGGGTTTTCTTCTGTAAATTTCCCTTAAAATTGGTCTTAAAGAATGACGAATCCTTTCGGTATTAATATCAATAATATCCACATCATCCTTTAAAAAATTCAGATAACCGCCCTGCTTACGTAAAAGCATAATCTTAGGCTCAAATCGATCTCTGGAAAGATGATTCGCAATAGTGGTAACGATCCTTTCTGCGCCTCCGGTTTCAAGGTCCGGCAGAATAAATATGACAGAAATCTTTTTCATCAGTGTAAAATTAGTAAAAAGTTTTGGGAACTATCAATCCCAACCCGTAATTAATGATTTTTAACTTAAAATTAAATATGAGTTAAAATTTTCCAGCTTCCTTTTAAACGCAACATCTATCAAATAAAAAAGAAACCCTTCGTTTGGAAAGGTTTCTTTTTCTATTTTTTATGATATAAATACAATTAGTTCGCGACGTCGCTAATGAATTTTATCCTCAACATTCGTACTTCTTCATCAGATAATTCATCGCCAAATTCATCCAATAAAACTTTCATGCTGTCGCTTTCAGATTCATTCATAAATTCCATGAAACCGTCTACAATATCTTCATCAAAATTATCTTCGATATAATAATCAATATTTAATTTTGTACCCTGATAAACAATACGTTCCATCTCCTTCAACAATTCATCCATCGAAAGATTTTTCGCTCTTGCAATGTCTTCAAGATCAATCTTTTTGTCGGTACTTTGAATGATGAAAACTTTATGGCTGGATTTATTCGCAACCTGCTTCAACACCATATCCTGAGTACGTTCAATATTGTTTTCTTCTACATATTGACTGATAAAATCTGCGAATTCTTTACCGTATTTTTTGGCTTTCCCTTCTCCTACTCCGTAAATTTTCGCAATTTCTTCAACAGAAATCGGATACTGAACCGTCATATCTTCCAAACTCGGATCCATAAAAACCGTGTACGGCGGAATCCCGTATTTTTTGGCAACTTTCTTTCTTAATTCCTTTAATAAAGCAAATAAATTCTGGTCTAGTCCACCTGCAGATTGCTGCTGAATCTGGTCGCTTTCCGCTTTACTTTGCGTTAAATCAAATTCTCTATCTTCAGCAATCAGAAAAGAATGTTCAAGTTTGCCTTCCAGAACCAATCTTCCTTTTTCGGTAATTTTTAAAACACCATACGTTTCAATATCCTTTTGAAGGAAATTCTGAACCGTTGCCTGTCTTAAAATCGTTTTCCAGTGATTGTCTTTTTCTTCTTTTCCAAATCCGAAATACGAAGCCTGCTCCAATTTATACGATTTTGTCACCGCATTTTCTTTTCCTGCAATAACAGAAATCAGATCTTTTGATTTAAATTTTTCACCTGTATCGCGAATTAGCTCTAAAGCTTTCTTCAAATCATCCGTTGCATCCTTCAGTTTTGGAGGATTCGATGAATTATCACACATTTTGGCGCCGTCACCATGAATTGGATCGAAGTTTTCACCAAAATAATACAATATATATTGTCTTCTGCTCATTGAAGTTTCGGCGTAACCTACTACTTCATTCAACAACTGTAATCCGATTTCTCTCTCGGAAACAGGTTTTTGAGCTAAGAATTTTTCTAATTTTTCAATGTCTTTAGGATCATAGAATGCCAAACAGTGACCTTCACCACCATCTCGACCTGCACGACCGGTTTCCTGATAATAACTCTCCAACGATTTTGGAAAATCATAATGAATAACAAAACGGACATCCGGTTTATCAATTCCCATCCCGAATGCGATGGTTGCAACGATTACATCCACCTCTTCCATCAAGAATTTATCCTGATTCGCTACTCTTACTTTTTGATCTAGACCAGCGTGGTAAGGTAATGCATTTACCCCGTTTACCTGTAAAAGTTGAGCAAATTCTTCAACCTTTCTTCGGCTTAAACAATAAACAATTCCTGATTTTCCTTTATGCTGATTGATAAATTTCACAATTTCACGATCTACATTTACTTTGGGTTGTACCTCGTAATATAGATTCGGTCTGTTGAAACTTTCCTTGAAAACCAAAGCATTAATCATTCCTAAAGTTTTCTGAATATCATCCTGAACCTTAGGCGTTGCCGTTGCCGTTAATGCAATCACAGGAACATCTGCAATTTTATCGATAATGGATTTTAAATTCCTATACTCCGGTCTAAAATCGTGTCCCCATTCTGAAATACAGTGCGCCTCGTCAATAGCAAAGAAAGAAATTTTAACTTCTTTTAAAAACTCTAAATAATCTTCTTTAATTAATGATTCAGGAGCTACATATAAGAGTTTTGTTCTGCCACTTTTAATATCATCAAAAACCTGTTTGGTCTGAGTTTTGTTCAATGAAGAATTCAAAACATGGGCTACCCCATCCTCTGACGAAAGACCGTTTACAGCGTCTACCTGGTTCTTCATCAACGCAATTAAAGGTGAAACTACAATTGCCGTGCCCTCAGAAATAAGTGCCGGAAGCTGATAGCATAAAGATTTACCACCTCCGGTCGGCATTAAGACAAATATATCCTTCCCTTCCAACAGGTTTTCTATAATTTGCTCTTGTTGACCTTTAAATGTAGAAAACCCGAAATATTTTTTCAATTCGCCTGATAAATTGGCTTTTTTTGCACCCATCTAATTTTCTATTGCTAAATTTGCATGTATCCCAAAGTTATAAAAATTTTGCTTAAAATAAAAGCGAACGAATTTATAAAAAATAAAATTTATATTAAATATTCTTTTTAAAATATAACGGTTATAAAGAATTTTATTGTATACCCAGAAAAGTAAAATGGAAAAAGCGAACATCATTTCAATCGCGAAAACGACTTTAGAAATAGAGATTTCGGAACTTGAAAAACTTAAAAACAGGCTTGATGATGATTTTGTAAAAGCTGTGGAAACCATTCATTCGGCAAAAGGAAAACTGATTGTCGTAGGAATCGGAAAATCGGCTCACGTTGGAAATAAAATCGTTGCCACGCTGAATTCTACAGGAACACCTTCTCAATTCCTGCATGCTTCGGAGGCAATTCATGGAGATTTGGGCGTGATTCAGAAGCACGATGTTGTTTTATGCATTTCTCTTTCGGGAAATTCGCCTGAAATTGTAAACCTCCTTCCCTATTTAAAAGATTATTCTTCATCATTAATAGGAATGACAGGAAATAAATCAAGCAAGCTCGCTGAATATTCTGATATTATTCTGGATACGCATGTTGATAAAGAAGCTTGCCCAAATAAGTTGGCTCCTACAAGTTCCACAACCTTACAAATGGCACTTGGTGATGCTTTAGCCATTTCTTTAATGGAACTGAATGATTTTAAAGCTAATGATTTCGCGAAATTTCATCCTGGCGGAAGTTTAGGCAAAAATTTAATCTCAAAAGTTGATGATTTCCTTTCTTCGCAAAAGCCTCAGGTGACAGAAAATGATACGGTAAAAGATGTTATTATATCGATAAGCAGCTCGAGACACGGGATTACGGTGGTTACAGAAAACGATAATATTATTGGTGTTATTACTGATGGAGATTTAAGAAGAATGTTGTTGAAAGGCGACGATATTGCTCAGGTTTTGGCGAAAGATATTATGTCTGCCAATCCAAAAACGGTAGAAAGAACCGCTTTAGCCAAAGAAGCCATGAAAATTTTAAAGGACAATAATATTGGGCAACTGATTGTTACTGAAAACGGAAAATATTTCGGAATCATTGATCTACATAAGTTGTTGGATGAAGGGATAAATTAAGCTGGAAATTTGTAAAGACATTCAAATGCTTCGACTTCGCTCAGCATGACATTGCTACAAATTTACTGTTAAATAAAAACGGGGAGTATTAGAATTATTATATTGAAGCAGTGGAAGTATCTTAAATTAAAATTAAACTTCCATCTTCCCGCGATCAACTTCCTGCTTTACTGAAACTTTTTTCATAAATTTGGAGCCTTAAAAATTTTATTCTGTGAGTGAAGGTAAAGACATGTCCTTTCTTGGGCATATAGGAGAACTAAGAGGTCACCTCATCCGCTCGATTCTTGCGATTGTAGTCGCTGCATTCATTGTCGGCTTTAATATCAACTGGATTATGGATCACATCTTTTTTGGTCCTACGAGAAATGATTTTCCGACTTTTGAATTGGTCAACCACTTTTCAAAAATGGTATTGGGCGAAGAAAGTATTCACCTTCCGAAAGATTTTCCGGTGCGTGCGAGTAAATTATACCAACAATTTAATGTGATGATGGCTGTTTCCATCTTCGGTGGAATGGTTGCAGCATTTCCTTATATTGTTTGGGAGCTATGGAGATTTATCAGTCCGGCATTACATCCGAAAGAAAGAAAAAATTCAATCTTTATCATCAATGCAGTTTGGATGTTGTTTATGATCGGGGTTTTATGCGGATATTTTTTAATTCTTCCTTTTGCAGTTAATTTCGGAGTTATCTTTAAAATTTCCGATATTATCGTTCCGTTATATGATTTGAGCGATTATACGACGTTATTTTTACAGGTCGTTTTAGGAATGGGAGTAATTTTCCTTTTCCCTGTATTGATTTATTTCCTTACATCGATAGGAATTTTAACGCCTATGTTCATGAGAACGTACCGTCGTCACGCGATTGTTTTAATTATGGTTGTTGCCGCAATTATTACTCCGGCAGACGTTTTAAGTATGTTGATGGCAGCATTCCCATTATTATTGCTGTACGAATTCAGTATTTTGATGTGTGGCTACACTTACAAAAAAGTACAGAAAGCCAACGGAAATTTACCTACCGTTCAGAAATAATTAAAAGCAAAAACTTTTTAAATATAGTCCCGAGGATTTTTCTTCGGGATTTTTTTATTTTGAAATTTTTAAACTCCACTGCGTTTCGCTCAAAATAACACTCTGCAAAATTTATCTCTTTTTCAATGCTGAAGCTTTATGAACGGCTGTTTTTCCGGTCTTTTCGCTCATAACTTCATATTGAGGATTTTCTTCTGATGCTCGGCGTTCACGATTCATAAAAACGAAATCTTTAGTATGAATTTTAATGATGATTCCGTAGGTTTCACCATTGCTGAACCGCCATTTTACGCTGTCTCCTTTTTTTAACATGATAAATTATGTTTTGGGTATATATAAATTCAAATCAAAAAAAGAGCCGTTTAACATTAAAATTTAGATCAAAAAAAATCCCGCTTAAAAAGCAGGATTCTATATATTATTTTGTGGTTTAATTATTGAGCCAATTGGTTGAAAGGTGTAAGCTTATTCCCTTCTGCCATCGACTGATCCATAAATTCTACTTTTTGAGGACCTTTCATTCTTCCTGCTGCATCGTTTGCATTGAAGTAAGCTTCCGATAATTTAGTAGAAATTTCAGTAGGTTTAAAATCGAACTTTGTATCGCCTTCAACTCCTAAATATCCGTTCTTTTTTGTAAGGTTTGTGATATAATTGTTGTAGTTGATCATTGTACCTCTAAACATATCATTATGATATTGCATACATTTTTTTGCCTTCTTCGAAGAGTTGTTCAGAATACAGTTTTTCATATTATTTCTGTACAAAAACCACTCAGATTCCATAATGCCATATTCTTTACCTAAGGCAAATTTTCCGTTGGTAACAATATTATTGTCACCTTCTTTAGATGCAATTGTCTGCAAATGCTGAATAACAAGCGGAACCGTTTTTTCTATTTTAGATTTCGTTTCTCCCAAAATGCTCAAATCTGCTGCCGGAGACTTCTTTTGAGCCGTAGTAACGTTAAAAATTAGTAGTAATAGTACAATCAATAAATTATATCTTTTCATGAGAAATTTTTAAAGCACTAAAATAAATATATTTTCTCAGTTTAAACAAATAGATTTTAATTTTATTTAATAAAAATTAACAATTCTCTAACATTAATTGTTCATTGTTGTAAAAATGATGATTTCAAAGTCGTGATTTGTGTAATTTTTGTTTGAATAGATTGTTACTGAATAAAAATCTTCAGCTTTACATAAAAAGAGAATATTTTAAAATTTATTTATTTTGAGTAGCAAGATATTGTCGAAATTGATCATTCAGCATTTCACATTCCTGCTGAAGAATTCCTGATTCTATCTCTGGTTTTTTGCCCCATTTCGGAATAGTTTCCGTTGCCAGTATCTTGAGCTTATCACTGTGAATACCCAATTGTCTTTCAAAAGCAATGGAGAATTTCTAATATATGATGGATGATTTTTAAATAAACAACTGCGGTTTTGTTATTTTTGTACTAAAGAATTAATTTTCGACTATATAAAATGAATTTTATTCTCCGAAATCATATTCAAAAAACAATACTTCTTTCCGATCATGAATGGGAAAAAGTGAGTGCTTTTTTCGAGGAAGAGCATTTTAGCAAAAAAGATTTTATCATTCAGGAAAATGATAAGGTGGAATGTATTTATTTTATTGTTTCAGGATTAATTAAGCTTTCTTGCAGCGATCAGGAAGGAAGGGAACATATTATTTCTTTTGCGATGGAAGATTGGTGGGAAACCGATTTTATGGCATTTTACAATCAAACAAAAGCTAACCAAATTTTGCAATGTATTGAGGATACCGAAGTTTTAAAACTTTCTTTTAAGAATTACCATCAATTATTAAAGGAAGTTCCTAAAATGACCGAGTTTTTCCTTTCAAAAGCGGTCAACGGGCACATTTCAAACCAACGGAGAATTTTGTCTTTAATGACTTTGAGCGCAAAAGAACGATACGAGCAATTTATAAAATACTATCCCTCTTTAGCTCAGCGAATTCCTAAGATCACGCTGGCAGCTTATTTTGGCTTATCACGCGAAACATTAAGCCGACTTTTTAAAGAATCAAAATAATTGTGATGCAGATCACACAGAAAAGGAAAGGGCGATGCTGAACTTTGTTGTTCTATTTAATTAAAAAATATTCAACATGGAAAAAAGAATCATTAACCCTTGGAAATGGCAAGATGCGAGAAATTATGCACAAGCCGTAGAAGTAAAAAATATTCAGAGTACGCTTTATATTTCGGGACAAACTGCGATTAATGACTATGGAATTTCAAGCAATGCCGACATGAGAACTCAAATCCCAGAAGCATTGGAAAATTTGAAAAAAGTAATCATTCAGGCAGATTTTGAGGTTAAAAATATCGTTCGCCTGAATGTATACACCACGGAACACGAACAACTTTTTAAAAATTTCGATGTCTTACAAAATTGGATTACCGAACATGAAGTTCAGCAGGCAACTACCGTGATGGAAGTAAAAACCTTATTTGAAACGCTAAAAGTAGAGTTTGAAGCTACGGTGGTGAAGTAAATTTTGTTTGTATTATCTTTGGGACTCAATCGAATTTAAAGTAAAATGAAGACCGAAAATTTATTAAAACAGATTGATTTCATCAAAGAGATCGACAAATTAAAATACATCCAACGAAGAACAAAACTGTTCAACAGTGACAGAAATGAAAATGATGCTGAGCATAGCTGGCATCTGGCGATGATGACTTTAGTTCTGGCTGAACATTCTGATCATCCGATCGATGTTTTGAAAGTGGTAAAAATGGTTTTAATTCATGATTTGGTAGAAATTGATGCAGGCGATACTTTTATATACGATACCACAAAAAATCACACCAATACTGAGGAAGAACTGTTAGCCGCCAAAAGAATTTTTGGATTGCTTCCGGAAATTCAAGCGCAAGAATTTTTAAATATTTGGGAAGAATTTGAAGAAGGTTTTACCAATGAAGCTAAATTCGCCCGTACGATGGATAGATTCGAACCTTTGCTCCAAAATACCAGCAATAACGGCGGAACTTGGAAAGAATTCGATGTGGAATATCAAACGGTTTACAACAAGAAAAAAGCCATTGCCAACGGTTCTTCATCAATTTGGAATTATGCCGAAAATTTACTGAACGAAAGCGTAGAAAAAGGTATTCTTCGAAAAGAGTAAGGCTTGCTAGGTTGGAAGAAGGAAGCTTGATGTTGGAAGCTATTTAAAATAATGATTGATGAACTTAATGAACTTCCAGCCCCTATCTTCCAACTTCCAGTCTTACTTCAATTTCCTCATTTAGCCTACAAACCTCTGCGATTCGCCTACAAAAATCTTTTTGAAGCTTGCTAATTTTGCTTTGTAAAAATAAAATATTATGAAACGGCAAAATAGAATATGGTTTATTACGGGAGCTTCCCGAGGTTTTGGAAAAGTATGGACAGAGGCTGCTCTCGAACGTGGCGATAAAGTCGTAGCTACCGCAAGAAAGCTGGAAAGCATTTCTCATCTTAATGAAAAATATGGCGATCAGGTATTGACGTTGGCACTAGACGTTACAAAACCTGAGCAGGTAAAAGATGCCGTAAACAAGGCGCATGAGCATTTTGGAAAATTAGATATCGTTTTAAATAATGCAGGATATTCATTGGTTGGAACCATTGAAGAAGCCAGTGCAGATGAAATTCGTGATTTGTACGAAACGAATATTATTGGTCCGGTAAGTGTAATTCAGGCTGCATTGCCGATTTTAAGAGCGCAAGGTTCGGGACACATTTTAGGGACTTCCAGCAATATTGGGCATTTCACATTGCCGGTTATCGGATACTACAGTTCTTCGAAATGGGCATTTGAAGCCATACACGAAAGCCTTGCTGCCGAAGTAAAGCAATTTGGAATTAAAGTAACAATTATCGAACCAGGAGCTTATGCTACAGAATTCGGAAGCCAGGAATCATTGAAGTTTTCAGGAAATATTGAGGCTTACGATGATTTTAAAGCTGAATTTATCAAAAGCTTGTCTACTTTCGAACAAGGAGATCCAACAGCAACACCACAAGCTCTTTTCAAAGTAATTGATGATGAAAATCCGCCTTTACGTTTTAATTTGGGAAGTAATAATCTTCCTTTAATCAAAGAAATTTATGCAGACAGAATTGCCCTTTGGGAATCTTGGGATGAAGTTTCCAGATCGGCTCAGGGATAAACGAAACAAATTGAAACAAAACCGGTTATTTTTATAATCGGTTTTCCTATCTTTATATAAGAATTATGAAAAAAGACGACCAAACACTCATCAAGTTCAAATCACTTACAGAAGCACATCTTTTCTTTGATTTGCCTAAACCCAAGCATCCGTTGATTAGTTTAATCAATGAAACACATCGGTTTATTCCGTCTGAAAAGATATCTCAACGCCATGTTTTAGGCTTTTATAAAATTTCCTACAAACCGAAGTTAAGTGGGAAAATAGAATACGGACAAGACTATTACGATTTTGATCAGGGTGGATTGCTATTTGCTGCACCGGGGCAGATTATGGGCGGCAAAGGCTCTGAAGAT
>DKLU01000090.1:18755-19018 GCA_002455915.1 Chryseobacterium sp. UBA6632 | reverse complement strand
ATATTTTTTTATAATCTGCTTTTCTACATCTTTTCTTATTGTTGTTTTTCTGCTTCTCAGACTTCGTAATCTGGAAGACAAAAGGTTATCTTTTTCCATTACATTTTAGATATTAGAGGTGAGATATTAGAAGTGAGACTTCGATATATCACATTAAATCTTTGATCAACTAGCATTTTAGTTGACTTTATTTAAACCTCATAGCTTTTTGAAACCTATGAGGTTTCGTTTGTGGTAACCTTTTCATAGCCCCGATTGCAACG
>DKLU01000090.1:16785-18487 GCA_002455915.1 Chryseobacterium sp. UBA6632 | reverse complement strand
GCATCCTTTTTTGTTGCGGCCGCAGCGAAGCGGAGGCCGTAATAAAAAAGATATAGTGGAAAGCGGGATAAAGCTCCTAAAAAACTTTATTCGAAAAGATTCCAAAAATTGTATAAAAAAGATCTCGGGGAAACTTGATTTGAGTTTGATATATTGCGCAATAAAAAACCCGAAAATCTTACGACTTCGGGTTTTGATATATCATTATACTGTTATTCTAAGAGTGTACCAAACCACGAAGCCTCGCCTTTGCAAAAGGCAATCCTACTGTTGAATGTAGATTAAATTTGAACATTGCTTCGTTGTTTTTTAATGGTTAAACTTGATTTTCAGATGCAAAGATATAGTATTTTTTTAATCTGCAAAATAATTTTTTAAAATTCTTTGCCTTTCATCATGCTGAGCATCAAGTTCAAAGCATTTTCCGAGTGAAGGAATGCCGTATTTTTCAACGTATCTTCGGTGACTTTTGAGGTTCTTTGCTGCATCTGTTTTTCGTAGTATGAAATGGCTGTTTTCAGGTCTTGAAATTGATCATTGGTGAGTGCGTCCGCAAGCTCGAAAGCATCCTGCATCGCCATGTTTACCCCTTCTCCGGCATAAGGCGGCATTCGATGGGCAGCATCTCCGAGCAGCGTGATATTGGACATAGTTTCCCAAGATTGATTCAATGGAAAATGATATTGCGGGCGGGGAATACAGCTTACCTCATCACTCGAAAACAGCTCGTTCCAATCGGAACTCCAATTTCCAAACTCCGTTTTAAACCAATCAAAAATCTGTCGATTATCTTTAAAATCAATTCCTGAATTTTTAACCCATTGTTCTTCCACTTTACTGCCTGTGTAAAATGAAAGGCTTCCGTCTCCTTTCGAACTTAGAATAATTGATTTTTCATCGCCGAAAGCGAAAACTTTGCCTCCTTTTAACAGGGCATTCAGTTTCGGAGCATTTTTTTCTGCGTTATAAACATTTCCTTCCAAAATGGTAACTCCTGAATAGATGGGCTGGATATGGGTGAGGTATTTTCTGATTTTTGAATTGGCTCCATCTGCAGCAATCACCAGATCAGCATAGGTCGAAGTTCCGTTTTTAAAGTGAAGCATCCAGCCCTCACCCGATTTTTCCATAGAAATGAAATGACTGTCCCAGATGATATTTTCAGGATCTAAAGAGTCTAAAAGAATTTTTCTGAGTGGTCCTCGATCGATTTCAGGACGATCTTCTGCGTAAGATTCATCGGAAAGATGATCATCCAGATGAATATTGTTGTTTTTATCTACAATTCGCATTTTTCCGGCATCAGGTCTGTAATTTTGTTTAAATTCATGAATTAAACCTGCTCTCCGAAGTGCTTCAAGACCAGATTCATCATGCAGATCCAAAGTTGCGCCCTGTACACGCACCTCTTTGTTGAAATCTCTTTCATACACTTTGACGTGTGCACCCTTTAATTGCAGCAAACGCGCTAAAGTTAAACCGCCGGGACCGCCGCCTACAATGGCTATTTTTTTGTTTTTCGTAACATATTGTTAAATTTCATATTACAAAATTAGAGTTACGGCAACGTAGAAAATTGTATAAAACGGTCGTTTTTATTTTTGAATAATTCTTTAGGGGAAACTCCCGCCAGTTTTTTCACCTCTTTGATGAAATGTGCCTGATCTGTAAAGTTTTTCTCAGGAAATAATTTCCCTTGTTT
>DKLU01000090.1:0-16697 GCA_002455915.1 Chryseobacterium sp. UBA6632 | reverse complement strand
GAAACGAAGAATATTACAATAAGATTTTAATGAAAGTCCGAATTCTTTAGTAAAATATCTATTGATTTGCCTACTGCTCCATCCTATTTTATAAGATATTTCTTTAATGACAATATCTCCCTCGGTCTGATATATTTCACGAAACAGTTTTCCTTTTCTTGAATCCAAATCTTGTGGTAAAAGATCAATAATTTTTTGAGTGGCGGACACATGAAAGGTTTTGAAATCGTTTAAAGATTCAATATCAAAGCCCAAGAAGTCATTATTCAGAATTTTTGCTTTTCCTAAAAGATCAGCCACCGATTCATTTAAAATATATTCTACCGCAAGTAATGTAAAACTAATGGCAAACATTTTTGTTTTGGAAGGAATAATGATCTGTTCGGGTAATGTTTCAATCCCCAAAAGAACGATATGAAAAGGCTCGGATGATGATTTTGAAAGAATAAGATCTACCCTTCCGTCAGGTAAAAGTATGGCTTCTTTAGGGTCTTCAGAATGATTTTCAAGCATCCAGAAACTTTCCACAAAATCTGAAATTTCAGGCTGAGGCCGAATGAAATGATATTCAATCTGAGAATCCATATTGTTTAAAATTTACTTTAAATTATCAAACTTATGAAAATAGCATCATCACTTTTGTCATTCGATGAAGATCGAGCGTTTCAAAATTAACATCTGCTGAAGTATTTGTACTATTCAAATGAACTTTCTTTTTAACAGTTCCTAAAAGAAAAAGAGTTAGAAAGCAAAAACCTACAAGAAGAAAAAATTTTCCTCTTGTAGGCTTCAATATATTTTTAAATTTCATTGTTTATAATGAGTTAATTGAGTTTAATCTTTTGAACCCAAATCATCCATCGTATCTTCCATTCCTCTGCTATTCGGGCGATAGGTTCTTTCTGGATCAAGGAAATAAATATCGTGTCTTGCTTTCGCAATGATTCCATCATATTCTTTCTCCGTCATTCCGTCAGGAATATCTTTCTGATGATCCGAAGGTTTTCTGTATACTTCAAGAGCACCCTTTTCATTAAGAATCATTTTTGCTGCTTTTGCCTGTTCCAAATCATTTGCATAGACCACCACATTATTTTTTCCTACGCTATGCGTTCTGTAGGCATCCAACATTTCGGCATCGTGGGCGAACACATAATCAAAGAAGCCTTTTGTCTGCTCGTCTTCCTGATAATGATTAAGCCCTGTTTCAACCTTTGATTTGGAAACAATAATATTTGCTTCGCTGAATCCTTTTTCTTTTAAATCTTTTTTAATTTCCTCTGTATCTACAGTCTGCGGAAATACTGAAACTACTGTATAAGCCATAATATTTTGTTTTGGTTATGGTTTACAGTACAAACGCTGTGCAATTTATTCGTCGAAAACGTTAATTTAGTTTAAAAATTTCTCCAAAATATCGACAGCGCATTTCGGTAGATTTGTTCCCGGACCGAAAATAAAGTCAGCTCCGTTAGCGTATAAAAATTCATAATCCTGTTGAGGAATTACACCGCCTACCACGATCGTGATGTCATCTGCTCCCAATTTTTTAAGTTCTTCCACCACTTGTGGAACCAATGTTTTGTGACCCGCCGCCAATGAAGAAACTCCCAAAATATGAATATCGTTTTCCACCGCCTGTTTTGCCACTTCTTCCGGAGTCTGGAACAATGGCGCCACATCGACGTCGAATCCCATGTCTGCAAATGCGGTTGCCACAACTTTTGCACCTCTGTCGTGACCATCCTGTCCCATTTTTGCCACCATTAATCTTGGTCGGCGACCTTCTTCTTCCTCAAATTTCTGAGTCAGATTTAATGCTTTTTCAAAATATTCGTTTTTCCCTGCATTCATGGCATAAACTCCTGAAATTGTTCTGATGTTAGCTTTATATCTTCCGAAACTTTCTTCCATCGCATCGCTCATTTCACCAAGCGTAACTCTTCTTCGAGCCGCTTCGATACATAATGCCAAAAGATTGCCTTTTCCTGTTTTTGCAGATTCTCTGATTTCATTTAAAATCTGTTCAACCGCTTCGGAATTTCTATTTAATTTAATGGAGTCCAATCTTTCGATTTGCTTTCTACGAACTTCCGTATTATCAATATCCAAGATTTCAATCGCTTCCTGTTTTAGTTCTGATTTAAATGAATTTACTCCAATGATAAATTCCTCGCCGCTATCAATTTTTGCCTGCTTTCTCGCTGCGGCTTCCTCAATTCTCATCTTTGGAATTCCGGCTTCAATGGCTTTTGTCATTCCGCCTTCCTGCTCAACCTCATCGATGTATTTCATCGCTTCTTCGATCATTTGCTGAGTCAAAGATTCAACCAGATTACTTCCACCCATAGGATCTACCACATCGCAGATTCCACTTTCTTGTTGAAGAATAATCTGAGTATTTCTCGCAATTTTTGCTGAATAATCTGTTGGAAGTGCGATGGCTTCATCCAAAGCATTCGTATGCAAAGACTGAGTTCCGCCCAATGCAGAAGACAATGCTTCAATCGCGGTTCTTGTAATATTATTGAAAGGTTCCTGTTCCGTTAAAGACCACCCAGAAGTCTGAGAATGCGTTCTTAAGGCTAAAGATTTTGGATTTTGAGGATTGAATTGCTTTAATAATTCAGCCCAAATATATCTTGCGGCACGCATTTTTGCGATTTCCATGAAGTGATTCATTCCGATGGCCCAAAAGAAAGATAATCTTGGGGCAAAATCATCCACATTCATTCCCGCTTTTATTCCGGTTCTTACGTATTCTAAGCCATCTGCAAGCGTGTAAGCCATTTCCAGCACCGGAGTTGCTCCAGCTTCCTGCATATGATACCCTGAGATTGAAATAGAGTTGAATTTTGGAATATTTTTAGATGTATATTCGAAAATATCAGCAATGATTTTCATGGAAGGTGCTGGTGGATAAATGTAGGTATTTCTCACCATGAATTCCTTCAAAATATCATTCTGAATGGTTCCTGAAAGCAAATCTTGAGAAACTCCCTGCTCTTCTGCAGCCACGATATAGAAAGACAAAATAGGCAAAACAGCACCATTCATCGTCATGGAAACCGAAATTTGATCTAACGGAATTTCATTAAACAAAATCTTCATATCCTCAACAGAATCAATTGCAACTCCTGCTTTACCAACATCTCCGACTACTCTTGCGTGATCAGAATCGTATCCTCTGTGCGTCGCCAGATCGAATGCTACCGAAAGCCCTTTCTGCCCGGCCGCCAAATTTCTTCTGTAAAAAGCATTGGATTCTTCTGCTGTCGAGAAACCTGCGTACTGACGAATCGTCCACGGTTTCTGAACATACATCGTAGAGTACGGCCCTCTGAGATAAGGTACAATTCCGGGAGACGTTTCCGGTAAAGCTTGATCTTTGACATCTTCTTTTTTATAGGAAGATTTCAACTGTAGCCCGTCTTTTTCAAAAGAGTAGATTTCAGTTATTTTTTCAGTTATATTAAATTGAGGAGTTTTGTTTTTAACTTCTCTTCTCATACTGTCGGATTTATTAGATGGCTAAATTTAAGCATTTTTGGAATAATAAGATATTATTGATAACCTTATGATTACGTGAGTTTTAAATTGTAATCTTCTTATATTAAATTCTGTTTAAAGTATCCTCAAAATATAGTTTTAAAATTCATAAATCTATCTTAGTACCACTATTAAAAAAATAGAAACCGGATGATCTTCATCCGGTTTTATTTTATGTTATAACAATGTATTCTAAAGTTTAATTCCCATTTCATACAAAGCAAAAGAGATCAAATCTGCATTTTCACCAATCACTTGTTCCGTAGACCTTCCGGCTCCGTGACCTGCATTTTTCTCAATTCTTAAGAGTATAGGATTTTTACAATTTTGTTTTTCCTGTAATTCTGCACCAAATTTGAAAGAATGCGCAGGTACCACCCTGTCATCATGATCACTTGTGATAATCATAGTTGATGGATAGCACGTAGATTTCACATTATGAACCGGCGAATATGACTTTAAATATTCAAACATTTCTTTGTTATCCTCCGCTGTTCCGTAGTCGTAAGACCATCCGGCTCCGGCTGTAAATTTGTTATACCTCAACATATCCAAAACACCCACTCCCGGGAAAGCAACTTTTGCCAGATCAGGACGCATCGTCATGGTAGCTCCCACTAAAAGACCACCGTTTGATCTTCCCGACAGTGCCATATATTCTTTTGAAGTATAGCCTTTAGACTGTAAATATTCTCCAGCAGCAATAAAGTCATTGAATACATTTTTCTTCTGCATTTTCGTTCCTGCATCGTGCCATTTTTTACCGTATTCCCCTCCTCCGCGGATGTTCGGAACGGCATAAATACCTCCATTTTCCATCCAGATAGCATTTACCACAGAGAAAGCAGGTTGCAGACTGATGTTGAACCCCCCATAAGAATAAAGAATCGTAGGATTTTTACCATCCAGCTTAGTTCCTTTCTTATAATTGATCATCATCGGAACTTTTGTTCCGTCTTTTGAGGTATAGAAAACCTGTTCAGATACATAATCTTCAGGATTAAATTTCACTTTAGGCTTCTGATACACCTCTGATTTTCCAGAATCTGCATTGAATTTATACGTTGTTCCCGGTGTAATATAGTTCGTGAACGAGAAATAAAGCTCCTTCTCTGTTTCCTTACCGCCAAAACCTCCGATATTACCTTTGCCCGGAAGCGCAATTTCTCTTACTAATTTTCCAGTCTTGTCATACTGTTTCACCTGATCAATAGCATCAATCATATATGTCGCAAAGAAATAACCACCACCTGAAGAAATTCCCAAAACATTTGGCGTTTCCGCAATCACATCTATCCAGTTTTCAGGAGATGGATTTTTAATGCTTGTCTTTACTAAACGCATATTCGGAGCATCTTTATCGGTAAAAATAAATAAATTATCACCTTCTGTATCTACAATGCTCGCATTGATGTCGAAACCTTTATTAATCTGAACGAAATCACCACCATTTTTCAGATCTTTGATATATAATTCGTTTCCGTTGGTGGCATTCGCAGCAGAAATAATTAAATATCTCTGATCTTCAGAAACCCCCGCGCTTAAATATCTTCTCGGAGTCTTTTCACCACCAAAAATCAATTGATCTGCTGATTGTTTTGTACCTAATTTGTGGAAATATACTTTATGCTTATCCGTCATTCCTGAAAGCACCGTTCCTTCTTTAGGTTTATCATAGCTTGAATAATAAAAGCCTTCATCACCTCTCCATGAAATTCCGCTGAATTTTACATCCACCAATGTTTCATCGATCTGCTTTTTAGTAATCGCATCAATAATGATGATTTTATTCCAGTCGCTACCGCCTTCTGAGATGGAATATGCCGCTAAATTTCCTTTTTTATTGAAAGATAAATTCGCCAAAGAAGTAGTTCCTTTATCCGAAAATTTATTAGGATCTAAGAAAACCTCCGTAGATTTTGTTTTATTGTTGGTTCTGTATAAAACCGACTGCGCCTGCAATCCGTCATTTTTATAATAATATGTATAATCGCCTTCTTTGAAAGGTGCTGAAATTTTTTCATAATTCCAGATATCTCTCAGCTGATCTTTGATTTTATCTCTGAAAGGGATTTTGGAAAGGTAATTCTGAGTGTAGCTCACCTCTTCATCCACCCATTTTTTAGTGGCTTGGGAATCATTTTCCAAATCCCTGAACGGATCGGCAACCGAAGTTCCGAAGTAGGTATCGGTTTGATTTCCTTTTAATGCTTTAGGATAATTCATTTTTTGAGAATAAAAAGTTGCTGAAAACAAAACGCCAGCCGTTAATAAAATAGGTCTAAAATTCATTGCGAACGATTTTCTCAAAAATACGCAAACTATCGGAAATAAAAAAAGCTACTGAAAACAGCAGCTCATTTTATTTAAGGTTTTATTTTGTTTGAATTAAAATTTTGAAAATAGAAATTATTCAGCTTCCACAACAATTCCTGAGGGCCTCCATTCCAGTAATAAACTTTATCATTTTTATAAATCTGATATAGATTAAATTTTTCCGAAAGAGAAAATTCTTTATTGGCACTCAATAATTGATTCGTAATATCTTTCAAGTAGATTTTCAATTCTTTAGCGCTGATTTTCTTTCCATTTTTAAGATCAATATTAGATTTATTTTCAGGAATTTTTACCATCACCTCATAATAAACTTCAGAAATATCCTGACTTTGAGAATAGTCGTTTCGCATCGTTTCCATATTTTTAATAGTGTAACGCGCAGATTTAAATCTATCAAAAAGTGCATTGAAGTAATTTTTAACATCCGGCTCGCATTCTTTAGCTACATTTTCCGAAAATCCGGATAGAAACAGATTGGTCAGTCCTTTCAGTTCTTCATGATAGGCAGTTTTCATATCAACTTTATAGAGACCTTCCTCGCCAATAAAATTTTTAAGATAATCATTAAGTTCTACTAATGACTGATCGTTGTGCTTTACAAAAGCATTAAAATACAAATCAAATACTTTGTCAGGCTTTAAAACATTCGTCTGTGCCCTCAGATTCTGAACACAGATCAGTACTGTAAGTAACAGCACATTTTTGATCCATCCCATAGTTTATATTAATTCTCAGTGTTTAAGCAAAAAAAAGCTCTTGAATCTCAAGAGCATTATAAGTGTAATTTTCTTTTAAAAGTTTTCTTCTTCTCCTTTCATTTTTTCGGCATTTTCTGCCATGATTACAGCATCAATCATTTCAGAAATATCGCCATTCATGTACGCATCTAAGTTGTACATAGACTTGTTGATTCTATGATCGGTAACTCTTCCTTGCGGATAGTTATAGGTTTTGATCTTTGCAGAACGGTCTCCCGTAGAAACCATTGATTTACGTTGTGCAGCAATATCTCCCTGCACTTTCTGCAATTCGATATCATACAATTTTGTTCTCAACATTTCCATTGCTAGTTCACGGTTGGCTAACTGAGAACGTGCCTGCTGACAAACAACCACCAATCCTGAAGGTTTGTGCGTTAACTGAACTTTTGTTTCAACCTTGTTAACGTTCTGACCACCAGCCCCACCTGAACGTGAAGTCTGCATTTCGATATCGGCAGGATTCAATTCAAAATCTACTTCTTCAGCTTCCGGAAGAACGGCAATTGTGATTGCAGAAGTGTGAACTCTACCTTGAGATTCCGTTTCAGGAACACGTTGCACACGGTGAACTCCGGATTCGAATTTCATGATTCCGTAAACGCCTTCGCCTTCCACTTTCATGATGAGTTCTTTATATCCTTTTGCTGCTTCGTTAGAATCGGTCACTTCATGTCTCCATCCTTTCGTTTTGAAATACATGGTGTACATTCTGTATACGTCTTCCACGAAAATTGCGGCTTCGTCTCCACCTGTTCCTGCGCGAAGTTCCACAATAACGTTTTTATCATCTGCAGGATCTTTAGGAATTAATAATACTTTTAATTCTTCCTCCAACCCAGGAATTTTTTCCAACGCTTCGTTTTTCTCGATTTTTGCCAATTCTACGAAATCTTTATCAGATCCGTCGGCAATAATCTCGTCGGATTCTTCAATAGTATCCAACGCACCTTTATATTGATCGTAAACTCTTACAATTTTCCCCAAATCGCTATATTCTTTGTTCAAAGAAGAATATCTTTTTTGGTCTGAAATTACATCAGGCTGTATAATAAGGTCTGCCACCTCATTATATCTTTGTTTTATAGCTTCTAATTTTGGAATTAATGATTTAGACATTATGAAAATTTTGTGGGTGCAAAGATACGGATTATTAATTCAAAACTCAATAACCCATCGCATTACATTATTCTTTCCTTGAAATTATCGCAGTTTGTCATTCAGAACGAAGCGAAAGCGTAGTGAAGAATCTGTGTTAACGCGATGTTCGCTAAGTTTTTATTTGAAATTATTGAGAATATTTTTTGTTCGCAAGGGCGTTTCACTCAGCAAATGATAGATGATTCTTTAATTATTTACATAAAAAATCAACAGTGTCTTTGTCATTCTGAAAGAATCTAGGCTACATTCTTATTTATATTGTCCTTTTGTCTTGAAACAAAAGAACGAAAAATTCAAGACTTGGAATCTGAATGCTAAAAATTAAAATTTAATCCTAAAATTCCCAAAACTTGCGCGAATTCAAAATTAGTTCTTCGGTTCTGCATTTGTCTCGCGCTTCAAACAGTGGGAATTTTTTAACGGCTTAAATTTTAATTTTATTAACGCTTCAGCTTCCTAAGTCGAAAATAGATCCTTCGACTGCTTCACGCTCAGGATGACAGCGCTAATACTAACTTTTTTAATTTTTAACGCAAAAACTTATTTTAAAATATCAAATATTCAAGTGAAGAAAGATGAATCAACAAGTTGATTAGATGAAGCTCTATTTTTAAGCTTCGCGAAGCAAATTTATTTGCTTTTGCTTTCCAAAAATCAACAGCTAAAATAATTAACCTTTGCGTTAAATAAAATCTACCCCATCCGCAAAATTAGCGAGATAATTTTCTATCAATCAAATACAAAACAATTCCCAACGCTACAATTCCCAGTCCGATCAAACTTTCCTTAGGATTGTGGATAAATGTGAAATACAAAATATACACACTGAACAACAGAAAGACCGTCGGAAAAACGTAGAATAGATTTGATTTAAATATTTTTCTATCTTCTTTTTTAATAAAATATGACGTAGAAATCGCCAAACTGGCAAATAACTGAAGAATAAAAGCGGTATAAACGAAAATTTCTTTGAAACTTCCAGTTAAGATAATCAACGTGGCAATCACAGCATGAGCAAAAATAGCCCGAACAGGAATTCCTTTTTGATTTCCGACTGATAACGATTTCCAGAGTTTATTTTCTTTAGCAAAAGCCTGTGTTAATCTCGAACCTACCCATAAATAACCACTGATCGTAGCAATTAACTGTAAAGCAATAAATACATTAACCACTTTTCCAAAGCTATTTCCGAGCATATTATTCGCCACTTCACCCATTACATCTTCTTTTCCTGCCATTTGGGCTACAGGCGCATGCTTAAGCATAATAAAATTCACCAAAAGATAGCAAATGGTTACGAAAACAGTTCCCACAATTAATGATTTCGGAAGATTTTTCTGAACATCTTTAATTTCTCCGGCAATATAGGAAGCAGAATTCCAGCCGGTATAAGAATAGGTAACAAAGACTAAAGATGTGGCAAAAGCAGGCAGCATCATTTCTTTTTTCCAGGATTCATCGAACAAAAGACTATTCCCGACACTTTCCGAATTTGAAAGAAAAACACCTAACGCAATTAAAATTATGATAAAAGCGATTTTAATGAATGTAAAAAAGTTATGAAACTTACTCGAAGTTTTTAAACTAAACGACAAAGATGCCGCCACGAGAAAAATAATACCGATGGCAAAGCCATTTCCGAAAGAAAATTGAAATGCTGAAAGGTATTTCGACATCGCCAAAGCCGCCAATGCCACCGGAGAAGAAAAACCGATAATCAGGGAAATCCAGCTTACTAAATATCCCAAAATTGGATGATAAGTTTCTTTCAAATAAATAAAATCCCCACCGTTTCCTTTGAAATAAGAACCCAATTCGGCATAACAAAAAGCTCCGAAAAGCGCTAAAATTCCTCCAATGATCCAAAGGAGGAATATGCTGTATGTATTCGTAATATCTGCCAGTTGAAAACCCAACGTTGTAAAAATCCCTGTTCCGATCATATTCGAAACAACAATGGCAACTGCCGTTTTCCAGCCGATCTGATGTGACGTTGAATTCATTTAATTAAAATGTAAAATTAAGCCTTCCGAAGAAATAATTCCCCAATGTCCCCATCTGAACCGGAGCATATTTGAAAACACCATAATACGAATTTTCGTAGCTCTGAAGATCCGGAAAAACATCAAATAAATTATTCGCACCCACCGTAAGATTGATACTTTTGGTCAAATCATAGCCCACACTGATATCGGTTACCACTTTTGGTGAAAATTTCTGCACGCCTCCAAAAGGATATCCATCCCTCGTCACCTGGCCAAAATATGTATTTCTCACCAGAAAATTGAATTTACCGATTCCGTAATTCAAGCCTAATGTAGCTTTTGTTTTGGGCGATAAGGTTTCGATGATATTGATCTGATCCGGTCCGAAAAATTCGTCCTGCGGTGTTTGTAAGCCTTGCGGAAAATGAAAATCGGTGATCTTTGTTTCCGTATAATTTCCTGCAAGGTTGATGTTAAGATTTCCACCGCCTAATTTCCAGTCGTAAGAAACGACCAGATCTACTCCTTTCGTTTCGGTATCGATGGCGTTGGCAAAAAATCGGGCACTTTCCACTTCATTTCCTTTGCCTACGATAGCGGGATCCTGCAATCTTGAATCTGTGATATTACTGGTGATTACAATTCTGTCTTTCACGCCGATCCAATATCCATCTAGTGTAATAAATAATCCTTTTGCAGGTTTTAAGGTAAATCCAACACTTCCGTTGACAGATGTTTCATGTTTTAATTTATCAAATCCAAGAACCTCAGCCGCTTTGCTGTCATTGTTGAAAATTCCTTTTTTCACAATTCCGACTCCGGTGGTTGAAATATCTGCGTAAGAATTATTGAAATATTGCTGCTGCAAAGATGGCGCGCGGAAACCTGTTCCTACTGCTCCACGAATCGCAAAGTTTTTAATGAATTCATATCGAAGAGCCAATTTACCATTCAGGGTATTTCCAAAATCTGAATAATTTTCAAACCTCAACGCTGCATCGATATTTAATTTTTTAGCTAAATCATAAGAAACATCTGCGTAGACCGCCGTAGAATGTCTAGATTTGGTTAAAGCATTATCTGTTGAAAACCCGGTGAATGATTGCGCACCACCCGCCCCGACTACATTGGCTTCAGGAGTGGTTGGCGTTACGACATTTCCAAAAATATCATATCTGGCGTAAGAAGCCTCTTCACCGGCTTTAATATCATATTGTTCAAATCTGAATTCTCCTCCAAAAGCAAAATTGAAATTTTTAATACTTTTAGACACATCAAGATTGACGGTATTCTGAAGAAAACTATGAGCACCCGCGTAAAAACTCGTAGGTGAATTCGCTCCTAATGAAGCATTTAACGTGTTATCCACATTGTATTTAAAAGTATTACTTCCGAATGTATTGCTGAGATCAAACTGCCAGTCGTTCAAATTATATTTCGCTCCAACTGCGTAAGAAATATCGTACACCTGAGAATTTAAAACCGCCTGAAAACCGTTGGGATAAATGGAATATACATTATTTGAAGTCTCACTCGGAAGCCTTCTAAAGCCATAACCCTGACCTTCTTTTATGCTGAAACCTCCGAATGAATAAATTTTAAAATGATCATTAAAAGGATATTCAGCATTCACAAATAACTGGGCTTGTTTAATTCTGGCATCGCCAATTTGGAAATTGAAATCGTCGCGGGACAAACCATTTTTAGCAATCATTGCATCATCATACGCTCTGGAAATCTGAGCTCCTGTTCCTCCATCAGCCGGATCTGCAAAAGCATATGCAAAATAATTTCCATAATTTCCTGAAGCAATTGGAGAAACATTTGACAACGTAAGTCCGTTGGCTGAAATTACTCCATTATTATTAACAACATTTAAGTTGGACTGATCATAAATAATCAAATCATGATTCTGAGTTCTCGTTGTTTTTCCTCTCTGATTAAGCTGAAGAGATAAATTGATAAAGCTTTCCTCTTTACCTAAAGAAGTTCCATAATTAACCCCCGCCTGATACGTTTCGCCGTCGCCTCTTCCTGTAATTCCATAATTCAGCGTAGCAGAAGCGCCGATATCTTTTTTAAGAATAATGTTGATAACTCCGGCAATGGCATCCGAACCATACTGAGCCGCCGCACCATCTCGCAACACTTCAATCTTTTCAATGGCAATTACAGGAATTGCGCTTAAATCAGTTCCGACAGAACCATTTCCGACGGTATTTTGATAATTGACCAAAGAAGTCGTGTGTCTTCTTTTTCCGTTCACCAAAACCAGAACCTGATCCGGCCCCATTCCTCTTAAAGTAACAGGATCAATATGCTCGGTTCCATCAGATGCCGACTGTCTTACCGAATTGAAAGACGGAATGACATAATTTAATAAATCCTGAACGGTAATTTGCGGTGAAGATTTCTGTATCTTTTCGATATTAATGATATCTACCGGAACCGGAGTTTCCAGTTTTGTTCTTTTGGTATTTCGGTTACCCACGATAACCACATCTTCAATCTGTTTTTCCCTTTCCTGTTCCTGCGCAGAGATCATAATCGCGCCAAGCAATAATACAGAGAGGCTAAGCTTTTTCATCTTTTGTTTTTTGCAAAATTAATAATAAACCCGAACGGACAACATCCGCCAACAAAGACCGTCAAGAAAATGGAATAATATTTAGAATATTGTTTCACTTATCTTCCCCCAAATTGGGTTGGAATTAGCACCATTACCTGTTAAGAAAAGTCGGTTGCTAAGGTTTCACAGGGCCAAATCCCTCCACCTTTCTTGATAAATCTAGTGCAAAGGTAGACTATTAATTTCACATAACAAAAACTTGTAATTATTCCTTTAAAATTGGCTTTTCGACAATTGTGAATAAGATGTGGAAAACGTATTAATTAGCTATTGGCAAGGTGTTAGAAACATATTAGTAAGCATAAAATGACTCTTAATAATTCCGTGGATAAAATATGAATAAGTCGTTCATAAGCTATTAGCAAGATATGAATAACTTCACTTATCAGCAGTGGTGAACTTGTGAATAACCTATTGATAAAGTCTTAAAAACGCGTTTATAAACCTACTTTTCAACGTGGATAATATAGTAATTAACAAAAAAAAAAGGTCACTTTCCTGACCTCTTTTAGATTAATAACAGACTTATCCACACGTTATTTCACTATCATTTTTTGAATCGAAATACCCGTATCTGATTTTAAATGAACCAAATACGCTCCTGAAGGATAACCTACCTTCATCTCATGCGTTCCGTTTTCCTGAGTAAGTTTAAATGAATCCATCAACTTACCTGTCATGTCATAGATGAAAATCTGCCCGTTCTTCGCTTTGTTATACACCAATTTGACAAAACCATCCTTCACAGGATTATCAGCAATCTGAAGCAGTAACCTTTGAGAAGCACCTGCATCGATTGTGGATAAACTTCCCGTATAGTTTCCAAATATTCTAAATTCACCCGGCTGAAGCGTTATCGGAGCCGTTGTAGAAGTAACATTCATAATGGTATTATCCATCAAATTTTTCCAGTCTCCAGCATAAGGAAAATACGGAACCACACTTTTCGCAGTTGTATTATAATTTGCCAATACGACCACATTTTTCATTTCATTGTTTGTCAGAAGATTATCATAAACGTAAATTCTCGTTATCAAGCCATCCGGATCATTCGTCAAATTATTAGACTCTACTGTATAAGTTTTTGATTTGAAAACAGGATATGTATTTCTAATGTTGATAATTTTAGCCCAGGTATCATACACTGCCTTTCTATTGGCATTTGTATCATAATTTAGATTAAATGCAATTGGTTTTTCATCGGTTCTGCAACCATTATTAATAGAACCATCCGCACAACGATTGATGCTGAATTCATATCCCAATTCACCAAACTGCCAGATCATTTTGGGACCAGGAATTGTAAAGAATGTAGCTCCAAAAGTTTTCATTCTATCAAGTGCCGTATTTAAGTTTTTAACATCATAAGAACCATTCACCGCACCATAGGCAAGATTTTTAAACATCAATCTTTCCTCATCATGACTTTCCCCATATCCAACCGCTCTCATTTGCGAAAAACCATGAAGCCCATGATCCATTCTGTCGAAATTGCTATTTTCCTTATAACCCATCGTATTTTGGTTATAAGAACCATTCTGATTATTCCACATCATTACACCCTTACCTTCCGATGCCTTATAATTAGCCCACTGCTGCTCTTCCTGATCTGTTCCCAAATGCTCAAAAATCATATAAGAATTCGGATCCAGCGCCCATTGTTTATCCGCATAATCTTTAAGAATATCTACCCTGTCCTGCTGATAAGCATTGGTACAGTTTTCATCATTTTCAGAACAGTTTTGAGTGAAACCTTTAGTCAAATCCCAACGGAATCCATCGATTTTATATTCAGTTAACCATTGTTGCAATGTTCTTTCAACGTAATATTTAGTCGAAGGACTTGTATGGTTAAAATCATTAAATACATTATACGAATGTTTGGGAACCGTATTAAAATAAGGATTGTTAGCTGCCACATCTCCATAGCCGTCGCCATCAGGATCAACATTCCAAAGTCTTACCAACGGGGAGCGACCCGTCGCATGATTGAAAGCAACATCCAGAATCACTGCAATACCGTTTTGGTGGCAAACATCTACAAATTCCTTGAATTTTTCCGGCGTTCCATACGCTTTATCTAAAGCATAATGAAAAGACGTATTATATCCCCAAGACAGATTTCCATCAAATTCCATAATAGGAAGCAGCTCGATCGCATTAATGTTCAATCCTTTCAAATAAGGAATTTTAGCAATTAAAGACTGCCAGTTTTTTTCCTGAGTAAAATCTCTTAGCAACAATTCATACACCACAAGATCTTCCTTTGCCGGACGCTGAAAATTAGTCACTTGCCAGTTGTAAGCCGTTTGACCTGTTTTAAACATTGAAACCTCAAAATCCTGTCCAGTAGGAAATATTGGTAAGTTCGGATAAGTAGTAGCCGAAATCCATTGATCATCATAAGAAGATAAAATCTGTGGTGAATAAGGATCTGCCACTTTTTTCAAATCATTGGTTCTGTATTGGAAAGTGTATAATTGCTGAGGCGTCAATCCGTTTAACTCAATCCAGTATAAATCAGGATTTGTGGTATCCCTTTTCATTAAATAAGCATCATTTACCGCCCAGTTATTGAAACTTCCGATTACGTGAACAAAGTTTTTAAATGGCGCATACAAAGCCAATCCCACCTTGGTATTATCTGTAGGGTTGTAATTAATTCCCTGTCTTATCCACCCCGGAATTGCTTCAGAAACAACATTTCTAGGAACTTGTAAAGTAAATGTTGCATTTTTAGATGAAGAACCTTCCGTAGCAATCAATTCCATATTAGCATCTCCCGTCACAGTATAGGCGTAAGAATATGAATTGGAAGGTGTTGTAGTAGAATTCACAACTGTTCCGTTGGCTTTTAGCTGGAAAGTTGAATTCACATTGGTAGTTGCTGTAACATTGATTGAATTTCCTACAGGAACTGATGTCAGGCTATTTGCAAGTGGGTTGGTAAGGTTTAAATTTAAAACTCCAACATTCACAAAGCTATCTCCCGTTTGGTGTCCTCCTGTTTTATCTTTTAATAAAAAACCGAATCTTCCGATTCCGGTTCGGTTATAAAAAGTGGTTGGCGTAAAAGTTAAGGAATATGAATCTGTCGCGTTATTATATACCAACTTGTTCGCATCGTTGGAATCTCCCCATTGTCCGTTTGTAGGGCAATCCTGACTGTTTTGGTAATTAGCATCCAAAGACCAAGTCCAAATATATATCGCATTATTGGTAACTCCCCAGGCGGCTTCATCGATCTGATCTCCGGGAACCGTTAAGGTAATCTGATCCGTCTCATTGAACGGATTTGGTGTAATTGTATAGTTGATCTGCCCAAAAACCAGAGCCATGATAAACAACAATACACCCGAATAAAATTTCTTCATAAAGTTTTAATTTTTTTGTTAGTACTATACTAAAATAATTTATTTTTTAACAAATAATCATATTTCAGTAGGAAAAGACATAACTCAGGGCTTAAAATAGTATGCAAATCTTTGTACTTTCAAAATTTATAAAATTCTAAAGCTCAGGTTTGTCTATTTCAAAATACGTATTGTCCGTTTCACCTTGTTTGTAATTTCTCAACAATCTTTCGCGAACTACTTTTGAATCATAATTTAAAAATCTAAACCATTATGTATTCATATTCAAAACCTCAGCAGATTCAGAATATTAAAAAATATTTAGCAAGCGGAATTCTAATTTTACTTTTCAATTTAGGATTATCACTAAACGCTCAACAAAAAACGGAAGGATCCTTAGGAACTTTAAAGCAGATCAATGCAGGCGTTTTAAACATTGGCTATACAGAAGCAGGACCATCCAAAGGAACTCCGGTTATTCTTCTTCACGGCTGGCCTTACGATATTCACAGTTATGAAGAAGTCGTTCCAAAACTTACTGCCAAAGGATATCGTGTAATTACTCCGTATTTACGGGGTTTTGGAACCACCCGCTTCCTTTCTGACAAAACTATGAGAAACGGACAACAGACTGCCGTGGCTTTAGATATTATTGCTTTGATGGATGCTTTAAAAATTGACAAAGCCATTATTGGAGGCTTCGATTGGGGCGCAAGAACCGCCGACGTAATGGCTGCACTTTGGCCTGAACGTGTAAAAGGGCTTGTTTCCGTAAGCGGATATCTGATCACCAATTTAGAAGCCAACAAAAAACCGCTTCCTCCGAATGCAGAATTAGGATGGTGGTATCAATATTATTTTTCTACCGAACGCGGCGAAAAAGGTTATGCAGAAAATACGTATGATTTTAATAATTTGATTTGGA
>DKLU01000091.1:17799-18342 GCA_002455915.1 Chryseobacterium sp. UBA6632 | reverse complement strand
GATATTGATAAGATAATTTTTGCCCCGGGTTTACTTCAATTCTTTTTAATTTGTAATTCGGCTCATCTGCCAACACAAAATATTTTCCCCAAGGTCTTTCTCCAATTTCTAACATATTTGTAACTTTTTATTGAGAGCAAAAATAAAATTAAATTTATAAATAAATTGTAATTTCGTAAAAAAATAAAATCTTTGATAATTACATTTCTTTTTCGAATGAAATCATCACATTCAGAAAAGAAGCTTTCAATATTGTATAAATAAAAAATTTTATAAAAAAACCGTTTTCAATAGTTGAAAACGGTTTTTTTTATATTTGAACAAACTGGCTTAGTAAGCGTAGAACGCAATTCCTTCAGAATGATATCCGCTTGGGGTTGCAGATGATTTTGTGTAGAAATGATCACCGTAACTATTATAATACATATAGATAGGCACACTATTAATCACTTGCGTGGAATGTGCATAAAATGCAATTCCTTCGGAATGATATCCTGATGGTGTTACCAAAGATTGAGTATAGTAATGATCTCCATAAGAATT
>DKLU01000091.1:0-17582 GCA_002455915.1 Chryseobacterium sp. UBA6632 | reverse complement strand
TAATGATCTCCATAAGAATTATAATATTGATAAATAGGAACAGAACTTGGTGTTTTATATGCGAATGCATTAAATTCAATTCCCTCGGAATGATATCCTGAAGGAGTTGAAGCAGACTGAGTATAATAATGATCTCCATAAGAATTATAATACCTATAAATAGGAACTGTTTTGTAATCCATGTGAACTTCATTATCAATAAGATATTGATCTACATATGCTTTTAGTTGTGCTTTTTTCGCAGCATCTTTTACCAAATTATAAATCAACGTCAATCCATTGTTGGAAAAGTCTACTAAAACAGCATTGTTCACGGTAGAGCTATTTTGCCAATTTGAAATATTAATCTTAGGATTTGTTTGATCCAAATTCAGTTCTCCTAGTAATCCTTTCGCTGGATCTCCACCTCTAGTTCTATAGGAAAGTTTTCGAGAATAGTTCTTATTTGATTCCGTAGTATTTACATCATTATTCACATCAATATCAAAAATACTTCCTACACCTACTTTCACCCCTATTCTTGCTGCTCGATCTCGATCCTGATTTGTAGTTTCTGATTGGAACATCACATCCATTTTAGCTCCCGTATAAATATCTATTGCGACGTGAGTTCCATAATCTTGTACTATCTGTTGAGGCGATTTAGTTTGTAAATCCTGAATAAATTCCGGTGTTAAGTAATCACCTAGCATATCATTTGTTGCGTTGAATCTCAATCTTTTTTGTTTAATCACAAGATTATAACTTCCATAAATATACTTCCCGTCAAATTTATTATTAGTTGTAACTCCCGAATTAAAAGCCACCTTTATCGCCTGACCGAATAATTTAAATCCTGCAGAAGCATCTACCTTCGTAGAAACCATTTTGGAATAGGCTTCTGCATTTTCACCATATTCTTCAGTATATTGCTGTGAAAAAGTATTTTCAGAAATTAATCTTGCATTTTGCTCTACTTTAAATCGATTAATGTCAATAACCTGAAATCCAGCTGCATTGGCATTTGCATATTCACCAGCAGCATTATATCCATGTCCTAAAACATCATAGATACCATCCCCTGCTGATTTTCCTGTCACCGATCGTCCAGACTTTTTAAGATTTTCTGTAACTTCATTATTGAGTTCTTCCGAAGAACAAGAAGCTAGTAAAAGCATTAGTAAACTACTAAAGCAAAATAGAATTTGTTTTTTCATAGTATTATAATTTTCAGCAAAAATAATATTCTACAGTGTGTGAAAAAACATTATACAAATGATATATATCACAATAAATTGAATAAAATTTAATCATAACGACACCTAATAATTCAAAAAAATTATTACAAACAAGTTAAAGAAGGGGAATCGGGGTTTCTCATTTCACCTAAAGTCTGTTTTTATACTGAAGTAACTTGCAACATGACTATTCTAAATAAAATATTCTTATCAAAATATAAATTAATTTTCAAAAATAATTGCGGCTTCAAAAAAAAAGTAAGATTTTTGTCGCTTGCTAATATGACCAAATGAAAATCAGTGCATTCAGCTATGTAAGAAATGGCTTTACTTATGGTGTTCCCTTCTTAGAATCTATTCAATCGGTTCTTCCTTTATGTGATGAATTTGTAATTGCTGTTGGAGATTCAACAGACGGAACCAGAGAGGCAATTTTGGGTCTAGAAGATCCAAAAATTAAAATTATTGATACTATTTGGGACGACAATATGACCAAAGGCGGTAAAATCTTCGCCCAACAATGCAATATCGCTTATACTCATGTTTCAAAATCTGCAGATTGGATTATTCATATTCAGGCAGACGAAGTGCTTCATGAAAAAGATTATCCATTAATTTTAAATAAAATCAAAGAAGCAGATTCCTATCCCGATATTGATGGGCTTCTTCAACCTTTCATTCACTTTTGGGGTGATTACAATAGTATCCGAAACAGCCGAAGAGTACATAAAAACGAAATCAGAATTTTTAAATATAATCCGAATATTAGAGCATACATAGACTCTCAGGGATTCCGAAAATTCAATTCTATAGAAAATTATGATAATGGGTCTGAAAAAGGAGAAAAATTAAAAGTTTTAGCTTTAAATGCTCCTGTTTATCATTACAGTTCTGTAAAATCAAAGCGTACCATGTCTTTAAAGGCTAATAACTTTGTTTATTATTATGGTCATGCCGATAAAAAACTGGAAGAAGCCCCAAAAGATGAATTCAATTATAATACGGTGGACAGAGTTATAAAATTTACTGGAACACATCCGAAAGTAATGGCGGAAGCAATTGCTAATTATGATTTTGTATTCAATCATGATAAATCTCAATCTGTTTGGAAAAAGAAGGATAAATATTTACAGCCCATTGAAGATTTACTAAAAATACGCTTTGGAGAATACAAAAATTATATCCTTATTAAAAATCCCAAATAAAAATTCCTTTTTTTTACAAGAAAGTCTCTTTAACTTTGCATTAAAATAAAAATTGAAATGGACAAAGTAAGAGTACGTTTCGCTCCAAGTCCCACGGGACCTTTGCATTTAGGAGGCGTAAGAACCGCATTATATGACTATCTTTTTGCTAAAAACCAAGGTGGTGAATTTGTATTGAGAATTGAAGATACAGACACTGCAAGATATGTGGAAGGAGCGGAAGATTATATTGAAGAAGCTCTGGAATGGTGCGGAATTATCGCTGATGAAAGTCCTAAAAAAGGAGGAAAATTTGCCCCTTACAGACAATCTGAAAGAAGAGATATCTACGACAGATATACAGAGCAGATCTTGAAAACAGATTATGCATATATCGCTTTTGATACTGCTGAAGAATTAGACGCTATCCGTGCTGAATACGAGGCAAGAGGCGATGTTTTTTCTTATGATAACAAAACAAGAAATCAGTTAAGAAACAGCCTTGCCCTTTCTGAAGAAGAAGTTCAAAAGTTGTTGGATGAAAAAACGCCATACGTCGTAAGATTCAAGATGCCGATTGACAGAACTTTGAATCTTGTGGATATTATCAGAGGAAATTCTTCTGTAAACACAAATACTTTAGATGATAAAGTTTTGGTAAAGAACGACGGAATGCCAACTTATCATTTCGCCAATATCATCGATGATCATGAAATGGAAATTTCTCACGTTATTCGTGGTGAAGAATGGTTACCTTCTTTAGGATTACACACTTTATTATATGAAGCAATGGGTTGGGAAGCACCACAGTTTGCTCATCTTTCTTTGATTTTAAAACCTGAAGGAAAAGGAAAACTAAGCAAAAGAGATGGCGATAAATTCGGATTCCCGGTTTTCCCATTGAATTTCACAGATCCGGCAACCGGAAATGTTTCTAAAGGATACAGAGAAAGTGGATATTTGCCTGAAGCCTTCATTAATATGGTGGCACTTTTAGGTTGGTCGCCTGCGGATGATAAAGAAATTTTATCGTTGGATGAAATGGCTAAAGAATTCGATTTAAATAAAGTTCATAAAGCTGGCGCAAGATTCAGTAAAGAAAAGGCTGAATGGTTCAACCATCAGTATCTTCAACAAAAATCTGATGAAGAAATTCTTTCAATTTTGAAAAATTCAGATCTTGATATCACAATCGAAGATGAGAAGCTTTTAAAAATCATTTATTTGATGAAAGAAAGAGCGACTTTCCCGATTGATATTTATGAAAATGGAAAGTTTTTCTTCGAAGCTCCGACTTCTTATGATGAAAAAGCATCTAAAAAAGCTTGGAACGACGAAACTTCTGCTATTTTAGGAGAATTTGCATCAGGTTTAGAAAATGCTGAATTTAATGCTGAAAATTTAAAGCAAAATATTCATGATTTCGCGGAAAATAAAGGCTTGGGAATGGGTAAAGTAATGATGCCGCTACGTTTATCTTTGGTTGGTGAACTGAAAGGGCCAGACGTTCCGGACATCATGGAAATCCTTGGAAAAGAGGAAACTATCTCCAGAATAAACAATGCTGTTAATAATTTTAAATAAATTTTCATAATTTTTCATACATTTGAAAGATTTAATTTACTTCAAGAATGGAATATTTAAGTTTCGAACTACCTATAAAAGAATTAATGGATCAATACCAAACTTGTTCTTTAGTAGGAGAAGAAAGTGGTGTTGATGTAAAATTAGCATGCAGCCAGATAGAGGATAAAATCATAGAAAAGAAAAAAGAAATCTATGGAAGTCTTACCCCTTGGCAAAGAGTACAGCTATCTCGTCATCCGGATCGTCCTTATACATTGGATTATATCAACGGGATGGTAGATAAAGGCAGCTTCTTAGAACTTCACGGAGACAGAAATTTCGCTGATGATCCTGCCATGATTGGCGGTATTGCTACCCTAGACGGGCAAAAAGTAATGATCATCGGAACTCAGAAAGGAAGAACAACTAAAGAAAGACAACACCGAAGATTTGGAATGCCGAATCCTGAAGGATACAGAAAAGCGCTGAGATTGATGAAGCTTGCTGAGAAATTCAACATTCCTGTGGTAACTTTGGTTGATACACCGGGAGCTTATCCAGGATTGGAAGCTGAAGAAAGAGGACAAGGTGAAGCCATTGCAAGAAATATTTTCGAAATGACCATGCTAAAAACTCCTATTTTCACTTATATCATTGGTGAAGGAGCGAGTGGCGGTGCATTAGGAATTGGCGTTGGTAACAAAGTGTATATGTTGGAAAACACTTGGTACACAGTAATTGCTCCGGAAAGCTGTTCTTCAATTCTTTGGAGAAACTGGGATCACAAAGAAGATGCTGCAAACGCATTGAACTTGACTCCAAAAGATGCTTTAAGAGAAAAATTCATTGATGGAATCGTAGAAGAACCGCTTGGCGGCGCGCATTACGACCCTGAAACAACGTTTTTAAACTTAAAGACTTCAATTTTACAGAACATTAAAGCGTTCTCGAAATTTACAGGAAAAGAACTTGAAACCCAAAGACAAGATAAATTTATCGCAATGGGTCAGTTTAAAGGATAAAAAAAGACTTGTCATTCATTTGACAAGTCTTTTTTTTACATTTTAGCTAATTTTACATATTCGGAGCTAAATCTCCTTCTGCAACAACAACTCTATCTGTACCATTACCTTCAATTAACAACTTATAAACGTATTTCTGCGTCCCAAAAAGTTCATTTTTCACTCTAACTAACTGTAATTTAATATATGGATTAGATACACTTCCAACATAAGAATTAGTAGCCCAAACAGAATTAGATAAAACATATGGAGCTTTTTGATAGACAACAAAGTTTCCATCCGTTTGAGCTGATGCTAATGCAATATCCGAGGAAGTTAATAGTCTATTTGTATTTGTTTTCCATAAAGTGAGAGTGAAATTTGAAGCAGGTTTCTCATAATATAAAACTAAATTACAATCATCTTGCATTGTTAATCTCAATCGATTACCCTGAAAATCTACATTCAATGACTGATTTTTTTGTAATTGTTGAATTTTACTTTCTGCTTCAACAACCGATTTAGTCACTGATACTTTTTGGGTACTAGCATCTTTTGATGACAAACTTTCTTTTTCTTCGATTAAACTATTACTATCATTAGAACAAGAGATTAAAGATAAAATCACAAAGGAAAACAATGTTATTTTTTTCATAAATTATATATTTTTTCCAAATATACTCAATTTAAAAATATCTCACCATATTTAGAAAAAAATTATTCCGCCAAATTTAATTCAATCTCAATATCTTTATTGATATTTTTCAGTGACGAATATTTGGCATCACAAACCATTGTTGTTAAGACATATTCTCCTTTATCAATCAAAATAAAATTCTGTCCTTTTGCGGGAACATCCAGATTATAATATTTTTTTCCGGTGATTTTTACAATCAGATTACATTTAGATCTGTTTTTAATATTGATGTAAGCTTCCTTATCCATCGGATCATTGTTGAACATGTGCGTTAACATCGCAGCCGTTCTTTTATTTTTCTCGCTGGGTTCAGATTTTTTACTCGTATTGGTTACACTTGCATAATTTACATCTCTTGCTGGCACTGCAGAAGTAGAAGCTAGCTTTGTATTAGATGCCATTGTTTTGTTACCAGAAACTTTGGATTCATTTTTAGCCATTTTTGCAACTTCTCCTTTGCTCAATGGCGTGATAGTAGGTTTTGCCTCCGGAGAATTATCGGCCATGATAATTTCTATTAACTTTCTTTTAAAATAATCAGTCTTGGCATGACCAGGGTTTTGTTTCAAGAATCCTGCAATAATTCTGGCTTCTTTAGTGCTTTCTGCATCCTGCTCTGTATAGATGATAAGCGTTTCTTTCTCAGCAACAGCCTTAGATTTCGCTTTTTTCTTTTTTTGAGAAAAGCCAAGAGTAAAAATGCACAAAAACAGAAGGAGAAATATTTTTTTCATTAACCAAACATTTAAAAATTTATTAAATATACAAATAACGCAAAAAGTCATTTTTTAGTTTATCATTAAAATCATTATCTTTGCATCGCTTTAAAATTAAGCTAAAAATTAATACTAATCTTACAATAAAAAAATAATAGATATTATGTCTTATACACCAGCTGCTGCAGACGTAGCAAAATTGAGAAACCAAACAGGTGCAGGTATGATGGACTGCAAAAAAGCTTTAGTTGAAGCTGAAGGAGACTTCGAAAAAGCAGTAGATATCCTTAGAAAAAAAGGACAAAAAGTTGCTGCTAACAGAGCTGACAGAGAATCTACTGAAGGTGCTGTAATCGCTAGAGTAAACGAAGATAACACTTTGGGTACTATCATCTCTTTGAACTGCGAAACTGACTTCGTTGCTAAAAACGAGGCGTTCATCGAGCTAGCTTACGAATTAGCTGAAATGGCTATTTTTGCTGCTACTAAAGAAGAATTATTGGCTACAGATTTCCACGGATTAACTGTTGCTGAAAAATTAATCGAGCAAACAGGTGTTATCGGTGAGAAAATCGAGATCGGTGCATTCGAAAGAATCGAAGGTCCTTTCTTAGGAGCTTACATCCACGCTGGAAACAAAATCGCTGCTATCACAGCTCTTTCTGCTAAAGTAGAAGGTTCTGATGAGGCTGCTAAAGCTGTTTCTATGCAGGCTGCTGCGATGAACCCAATCGCTCTTGACGAAACTTCTGTTTCTCAGGAAACTATCGATAAAGAATTAGAAATCGAAAGACACAAACTTGTAGAAGAAGGTAAGCCTGCAAACATTATCGACAATATCTTGAAAGGTAAAATGCAGAGATTCTACAAAGACAACACGTTGGTACACCAAGATTTCATCAAAGACAGCTCTATCTCAGTTGCTGACTATGTAAAATCTGTAAATGCTGACCTAAAAGTAACTGGATTCATCAGAATCGGTTTGTAATCTTTTAAGATTTTAAAAATAATAGTCCCGGTGAAATTTTTTCATCGGGATTTTTATATTTCACTTAATTATGAGAACGCAACAAATATTAACTCATTATTAAATATTTAGCAATTTCTCCATTCAATCATATGTAAAGAAAAATTCATTTAAAATTTTGATTACTAATGCTTATATTTGCAGCCCCTTATTAATAAGCATGAAAAAATTTCTACTAATTATTTGTACGTTTCTTTGTTTAATCGTTAATGCACAATTAGATACAGAACACTGGTTTGCCCCAATGTCGGCAAGTTCGTTACAAGGAACTCCCAAAGGTTACTTATACCTTTCAACCAATGAAACTACGCCTTTTTCTGTTCAGGTTTTTAATAATAACAATTTATTTACAACCGTTCAGGTAAGCAAAGGAAACCCAATGCAGGTAACCATTCCCAACAATATGATGATTGCTTCTACTGCATCCAACTTATTTACTTCTACCGGGATGGGATTATTTGTAAAAGGAAATAAAAAATTCTTTGCCAGCTACAGGTTTACCGTTTCTGATCAGGCGGAATTTGTTACTTCTAAAGGATTAGCCGGACTTGGAAAAAACTTCTTCGTAGGAATGGCTCCCAATACAACTGCTAAGCCCTACGTAAACTCAACCATCGGTGTTACGGCTACAGAAGATAATACAACCGTAACTTTATCCGGATATAATCCCGGAGTTGTTTTTTCGGACGGTATTTCAGCGCCTTCAAGAACTTTTACCATCAATAAAGGTAAATCGTATATTATTGAAGCACAGAGTAATCTTAATTCAAACAATTTAACGGGATTAGTAGGTGCAAAAATTACGGCCAACAAGCCCATTTCTGTAACTAACGGAAATTTCAACAGTATTTATACCACTTTCAACAGTACCAACGTAGATGTTTTGATGGATCAGTCGGTTCCTGTAGAAAGATTAGGGAAAGACTTTGTAATGATGAAAGGAAACGGCCCAGCCAACTCAGGAATGGAAGCTGCCGTCGTAGTGGCAACAGTGAATAACACCAAACTTACCATAAACGGAACCCTTTTAAACAGTGTTACGCTAAATGCAGGACAATATTACGTAGTACAGGGAACCAACTATATCAGCCAGATAAACGGAAACTACAACATGAGTATTTCTGCAAATAATAATGTATACGTTTATCAGCTTTTGGCAGGAACTTCTACAGGAAATGTGTATGCAACCGGAGGTATGAATTTTATTCCGCCTTTGAGCTGTTTTTTACCTAAAGAAATTAACGAAATTGGTTCTATCAATAAAATTGGAAACGACACTTTTAATACTAGACTTAATATCATTACACAAACTGGAGCAGCGGTAACGATTAATGGAAACCCAATTCAGGCAAGCGCAGGGCCGGCGCCAGTAACCGGAAATCCTAATTGGGTTACCTACTCTATCCCAAGTGTAACAGGAAATATCACCATCGGATCAAACAAACCTGTGACTGCAGGAATTGCGGCAGGTAACGGTGCGGTAGGATATGGTGGTTATTTCGCAGGATTTTCTTCTGTTCCTACGATCACTAAAACGGGGGATTGCTATGTCGGAGTTTTGCTTGAGGTAGACAATACCTATGATGCCTATCAATGGTATTTCAACGGAGTTGCTATTTCGGGGGCGACAACTTATTCGATTAATCCAGAATTATACGGAGCGGGAGATTACACCTGTGAAATTACAAAAACCAGTTGTGAAACAAGGATGACGGCGATTTATAGCTATACTTTATGTCCGCCAATCACCACAACAACTTATACAATCGGTTCTTGTTCAACAAAAACGATTACACCAGCTTTTACAAGCTCTACTCAAACTATTATTCCTTCGTTAACGAGCATTATTTCTGCGCCAACTTCAGGAACTGCAACAGTAAACCCTACGACAGGGCAGATTACATATACTCCGAATCCTACGACTGTAAATACTACAGATTCATTTATTTATTATATTCAAGGAAACGGAACTCCTTTTGCCTTTGAATATTTTAAAATTGTCATCAATACAGATGTTCTTCAGGTAGCGAATGCTACATTATTGTCTTGTACCAATTCAACAGGAAACGGAACGTATAATTTAACCTCAGCTGTTGTTACCGCAAGTCCCGGAGCTACGGTTAATTATTTCACCAATTCCAACTTAACTGGTCAAATCACTAACCCTGCATCTTATACAGGACCTACGGGAACTATTTATGCGAATGTAACTTCTATATACGGATGTTCAAAAGTGGCTCAGATCACGTTATCAGCTTCTCCGTCGCCGAATATTAATGTAAGTAATTTTAACGCAAATATTTGTGATGATAATTTTGATGGAATTATTCCTGTGAATTTCGCCACGGTAACTCCACAAATTGTTAATAATGCAGGAAGCTTTAATGTAAAATATTATTTGATACAAGCTGATGCTACGGCAGGAAACACCAACACAATCCCAACCAACTGGAATTATAATACCAATACAACCGTTTACGTAAGAGTAGAATCGCCTACAGGAGATTGCCCGGCTGTTTTAGGACAAATTAATTTCACCATCGGAAATAAAATCAGTTTAATTACAAACACTGCCACCACAGATATTTGTGATAACGACTTGAACGGTTCTGAAAACATCAACCTTAATGATTATAAAAATTTATTTACCACAGATCCCACTATAACACTTACTTTTTACACTTCTCTGGCAAATGCACAAAATGCAACGAATGCTATTCCTGCAACACAAACAATTAATTCAAACAACATCTATTACATCCGATTTGTAAGTGCAAGTGCTTGTCCGAATATTGGAACTTTAACTGTTAATTTTAAATCTCCAAGAAAATCGAGCACGCTTCATGATCAGGTAATTTGTTCTGATGATAAAGTAATTTTAGATGCGGGAACAGGCTTCACTTCTTATAAATGGAATACCGGAGCTACCACACAAACCATTTTGGCAGGCGCAGGAAGTTATTATGTAGATTTGGGAATGAATGGCTGCGTATATCGCCAACACGTAAATGTAAATACGGCTCAGGCTCCTATTATCACTAAAATTGAAGTATCAGGAAATACTGCCACAGTACACGTTACAGGCGGAACTCCTCCGTACAGATATTCTTTAAATGGTATTGATTATCAAAACTCAAACGTATTTATGGGATTATCAAGAGGAACTCATCAAGTATATGTTTTAGGATCTGATGGATGTCTTCCTTTCATTAAAGAATTTTTAGTAATTAACATCATCAATGCAATTACACCCAACGGAGACGGAATAAACGATGTTTTAGATTATTCTGAATTAAGAATAAAAGAAAACGTAAACATTGAGGTTTCAGACAGATACGGAGCTATCGTTTATAAATCTCCAAAAAACGTTTATACATGGGACGGAAAGCCAGGTGGAAGAACTTTGCCTACCGGAACTTATTGGTATGTGCTTCAATGGACAGAACCGGATACTAAATTAACAGTTTCATACTCAGGCTGGATATTAATAAAGAATCGTGAATAATTTTTCACGATTCTTTATATTTTTTAAAATACTTTTCAAATATTATGCTATTTTTGTAGAAATCCTAATTCCCAATCATATGAAAAGATTTCTACTTAGTTTAGTATTAGTTTTTTTAACAACTAAAACGCTCTTTGCACAAAGAGATACAGACCATTGGTTTGCTCCAATGGCTGCAAAATCATCGGCTCTCATATCCTTTTATCAAGGATTATATTTTTCCACGGATTCAGTAACGCCTTTTGATGTAAATATTTACACTAATAATGCATCAGGAAACAGCGTAATCATTGGTACTGTTACTATTAAGAAAGGTGATCCTCAAGTTTTCAACTTTCCGGCTACCCCTGCTATACCTGGTGTAACGATGGGAACAACCATGGTAACATCTGCCAGTGGAGAAATGTTTACTAAGGTAAATAAAGGAATTTATACCCATGGAGAAAAACCCTATTTTGTAAATTACAGATTTTCGGTTAGCAGTCATGGTGAAATTCTTACCTCTAAAGGTAAAGCTGCATTAGGAAAGAAGTTTTATGCCGTGACAAGCCCTGTAACAGGATTAACATCTGCTACTTATCTAAATTTCACAGCGGGAATTATTGCTACAGAAGACAATACAACTGTTACAATTTCAGGATATGCTCCAGGAGTTCAGTTTTCTAATGGAACGACGGGAGCTACAAACCCATCGATGACCGTAAATCTTAACAGAGGAGAGTCATACATTATTGAAGGCCAGATCCCTGGCACCACCTCTGCTAATCAAACTGGCTTTATTGGATCAAAAATAGAAGCTGATAAACCCATCTCTGTTACTAACGGAAACTTTAATGGCCAATTTGCATTATCACCTCCAGGAGGTTTTTCTGGAACAGATATTGTGATGGATCAATCGGTTCCTACCGATAGATTAGGGAACGAATTTGCTCTAGTAAAAGGTAATGGTAATATTACGGATGGTGTGGAAGATGCATTAATTGTTGCCACCGAAAATAATACGGAAGTTTATGTAAATGATTCTGGTTTACCTTTAGCGACTCTTAATGAAGGAGAATGGTTTCGTGTAAGCGAAGGGGCAGGCGGTACATTTATCAACAGATATATTGATCAAGGAAATGGACATTATAATATGCGCATTAAAACATCTAAAAATGCATATGTATATCAACTTCTTGCTGGTCTTCCAAACTACAATGCAACAGAAGGATTCAACTATATTCCACCATTGAATTGCTTTTTACCAAGAAAAATCGATGAAATTGCCATGGTAAATATTTTACCTCCAACTACCAATACTGTAAAATTAAATATTATTACAGAAGCGGGAGCTACAGTTACTGTAAATGATGTTCAGCTACCACCCACACAAGGGCCTTACCCTATAACAGGAACAACTGCTTGGGTATCTTATTCTGTTCCGAATGCGACAGGAAATATGACAGTAGCTTCTACTAAAGCTGTTACTGCAGGTATCGCTGGAGGTAGTGGAGCTGTAGGATATGGAGGATATTTTGCAGGTTTCTCTTCAATTCCTGTAATTACCAAAAAAACAGGAGAATGTGTACCTGGTCTTGTACTTGAGGTAGACGACAGCTACGAAACTTACCAATGGTTCAGAAACGGAGTGGCTATACCGGGTGCTACGACTAATACTTATACTCCTACACAATCTGGAGATTTTACAGTAAAGGTAACAATGGGAACTTGCCCGCCAGTAACAACGCCAATTTACAAAGTGTATACCTGTCTTATGACAACTACTAAAACACTTACGATTTGCGGAACAACCATTATTACTCCTACCTTTACAAACTCTACACAAACCCCAGTTGCAAGTACAGTAACAATACTTACACCACCAACCAAGGGAAGTGCCGCACTAAATGCTTCTACTGGCATTATCACTTACACCCCAAATCCCGGGTATTTAGGCCCTGATAAAATTGTTTTTAAATTCTGCGGAAATAATGCACAATTCACAGACTGTGAAGAAGTAACTTTAAACCTAAATGTAGTTCCTTTCGTTATTAAAGATGTTACGATTGAAGCTTGCCAATACGATACCAACCCTTATGCTGAGTTTGATTTAACAACAGCTCCGGTTACAGATTATCCTTTGGTGACAAAACAATTCTACAAGACAATGGCTCACCTGACAACAGGAACCAATATGATTACAGATCCTGTACATTATCAGTCTTTAAGTGGAACTGTATATGTGAAAGTAACAACCAACGAAGGCTGTACAGCAAACGCCATCATTACATTGGTAGCAAAACCAATTAAAAAATCACCTCTATTGGTAGATCAGTTTATCTGTATTGATGCAAGAACAAACATCGACGCAGGTCCTGGATATGATTCTTACCAATGGAATACAGGCGCTACAACTTCAGGAATCAGTGGTGTAAGCCCTGGTCAGTATACTGTAATTTTAGGTAAAAACGGATGTTTTATTACTCAGGTTGTTAACATTAAAAAAGCACCGGATCCTGTAATTACTCAGATTGAAATTACCAACAATACGGCTACGGTAATTGTAAACGGAGGAACGCCACCTTATAAATATTCCGTAGATGGAATCGCCAACTGGCAAGACTCTAATGTATTTACAGGATTGTCGAGAGGTCAGCACACATTCTATGTGAAAGATTCTTACAGCTGTACGCCTATTTCGGTAGAAGTTACGGTTCCGAATTTAGTTAATGCTATTACTCCGAACGGAGATAATGTAAATGATGTGATTGACTATAGAGAATTAGGCTATAAAGATAATCTGGTATTCGTAGTGTATGACAGATACGGTAACAAGATATTTACGGGAGATAAATTCAATAATTATACTTGGGACGGTAGACATTACGATAAAAAGATTGTTACAGGCACTTACTGGTATCACATTACTTGGAATGAGCCAAATAAGCAAAAGACACCAATAAAATATACAGGTTGGATTCTTGTAAAAAATATCGATTAGTAAAAGTAAAATAATATTTAAAACCACGATTTTTTGGAATCGTGGTTTTTTATTGCCTTTTTTATGAATATTTTAAAATTATTTCGAAATAATTTTCTATTCATTCTAAATAATATATTATTTTTGTGGCAATCCTTAATTCCCACGTTTATGAAAAAACTTTTACAAAGTTTAGTATTGATACTGTTATCAATACCACTCTCTTTGTATGCACAAAGAGACACAGAGCACTGGTTTGCCCCTATGGCAGCAAGAACTGCAGTACTGAGCAGTCCTCAACAGGCACTCTATTTTTCAACAGATTCTACCACCCCTTTTCCGGTAGAAATCTACAGTAACAACAATGTCATCGGAACCGTTACCATCAGTAAAGGAAATCCGCAGACCTTTTCTGTTCCGCTTAATAATATGATTACTTCTGCCACATCGGATCTTTTTCACCCGATCAACAAAGGATTGTATACAAAAGGAGCAAAACCCTATTTTGTGACCTTCAGGTTTTCAGTAAGCAGTCACGGCGAGATTCTCACTTCGAAAGGTAAAGCAGGCATCGGAACAAAATTTTATGCCGTTGTTTCACCTATAGAAGATATCCAGGTATCCTCAACCAATCCTTTACTTAATTTCACTACCGGAATTTTAGCAACGGAAGACAACACAACCGTTACGGTTTCAGACTATGCTGCTGAAGTTGTTTTTACCAATGGAAACACAGGGTTAACAACACCTACCCTAACATTTACTCTTAACAAAGGGCAATCTTATATTATTGAAGGTATCAGTAATAAAACTGGAAACAAAGATGGTTTTATTGGAGCTAAAATAGAATCGAACAAACCTATTTCCGTGACCAATGGAAACTTTAACGGACAATTTGCCATCGATCCTGCGGGAGGATATTGGGACGGTTCTGATATTGTAATGGATCAATCTGTACCTGTTGATCGACTTGGAAATGAATTCGTAGTCGTAAAAGGAAATGGTAACATCAACGAGAAAATGGAAGACGCCCTTATCGTTGCCACCGAAGACGGAACGGAAGTTTACATTAATAATGCAACTACTCCCGTTTACGTTCTTAATGAAGGTGAATATTATAGGGTAAATAAAACCAACAATAACAATTACATTAATCAAGGAAATGATCATTACAACATGTATATTAAAACCTCGAAAAATGTATATGTGTATCAGCTTCTTGCAGGTGTAGCAACCAGCAATGCAACCATCGGGTTCAATTATATTCCACCTTTGAATTGCTATTTACCAAGAAAAATTGATGAAATCGGAATGATTAATATTCTTCCGCCAACCACCAATAATGTTAAATTAAATATCCTTACAGAAGCGGGCGCCGTGGTTACAGTAAACAACGGAACTCCTCCTGCCACACAAGGCCCTTATCCTGTATTGGGAACTTCATCATGGGTTTCTTATTCAGTTCCGAATGTTACTGGAAATATGACGATTACTTCATCTAAAGCTGTAACAGCAGGTATTTCCGGAGGAAGTGGTGTTGTAGGCTATGGCGGTTATTTCGCAGGGTTTTCATCAATTCCGGTCATTGCTAAACAAACCGGAGATTGTATTCCGGGAATTATCCTTGAAGTAGATGATAGTTTTGAATCTTATCAATGGTACCGAAATAATAATCCAATTCCGGGAGCAACTTCAAACTCTTATGTTCCAACACAATCAGGAAATTATGTAGTTAAAATTACGGTAGGCACTTGTCCGCCGGTTACAACTCCCGTCTATAAAGTATTTACCTGTTTAACGGAAACAACAACCAACGATACCGTTTGTGAGGGCGTTAAAACAATTGTTCCACAGTTTACAAATTCAACTCAATCTTATGTTCCGGGATCGGTGGTTATCATTACACCTCCGGCAAATGGGAATGCAGTGATCGATCCTACCAACGGAGTAATTAGCTATGCACCCAACTTTGGATATTTTGGTCCCGATTCATTTGTTTATAAATTCTGCGGAAATGATCCTGAGTTTACAGATTGTGAAGAAGTGACTTTAAATTTAACTGTTTCTGAAAGTCCGATCGTTACCAATGCAGCATTGAGATCTTGTTTTATAGAATCGAATCCGGCAACAGCTGTATTCAACCTTACTGTTGCAAGTGTAACTTCACAAACTGGAATCACAAAAAAATATTATCCCTCTCCTACCGATGCACACAACGGAACCAATGAAATTCCGGATCCTGTGAACTACATCGCACCAAACGGAGTGGCTTATGTAAAAGTGACCAATGCACAAGGCTGTTACAGAATTGCAGAGGTTACTTTGACAGTACTTCCGCCTGTAAAATCTACAGTTTTAACCGATAAAGTAATCTGTATGGAAGATACCACTACATTAGACGCTGGCCCTGATTTCAACGGATATCAATGGAGCACTGGTGCTACAACTCCATCAATCTCGAATGTAGGCGTAGGTGTTTATTGGGTAAATCTGAAAACAGGAGACTGCATCACAAGACAAACCGTAAAAGTATATCCTGCGGAGCAACCCGTTATTACAAATCTTGAAATTTCAACCACAAATCTTACGGTGAGTGTAATCGGAGGAACGGCGCCTTATCAATATTCAATAGACAATATTCATTGGCAGGATTCTAATGTATTTGCAGAAATTCCGAGAGGTACAGGTACAGTATATGTAAAAGATTCTTACAATTGCAATCCTGTAACTGTAGATTATACAAATCCAAACATCATCAACGTAATCACTCCTAATGGCGATGGCGTGAATGATATTCTTGATTATTCTTCTCTGGCAGGAAAAAAGAATCTTGTCTTCAATATTTTTGATCGATACGGATCGAAAATTTATCAAGGAGATAAATCCAACAATTACAAATGGGACGGAACCATTGGTACAAAGAAAATCTCTACCGGAAGTTATTGGTATGAAGTAGGCTGGAATGAGCCCAACAAACAATTAACACCGATAAAATTCACAGGCTGGATTTTAGTTAAAAACAGAGATTAAAAATATCAACAACATTTATACAAAACCACGATTTTATTATCGTGGTTTTTGCATTTATACATGATTTATCACTTCAGGATTATTTAAAATTTCAAAATATTTTACATTAAATATTTTGTATCACAAAATATCAATTCCCAATTTATTATAAAGTAACGAATTACCATCGCTAAACAAAAACAAAGCTCGCGACCACACCTCATATTTCCTATATTTGGGATATTAACCAAATGATAAAAATTATGATACTCAACCATTCAACCTACGCGAAACTTTCTATTCATCATTCAACATCTTCTTATCATGACAAATATTTTTGATTTGATATACTCTGAAGATATTGTAAAATCTGAAGACGGAAAGCTTAAGATTCTATTAGATCACCTTACAGGAGCTTATTTCATCAAGTATAAAAAAAGTGGTCTGTCCATTTTTAATGACAGTGAAGGAAATAAAATCATATACGTGAAAAGCAACCTTTCTTACACAGACGACAATGATATTACTTACGAAATACCCAAAGGAAAATATATAGAATCTGATGAAGGAAAAATTATTCTAAATTCTAAAACAGAGGAAGTTGTACTAGAGCAGGCTTATCTTTATTTTAAAACCAAGCAAAAGTACAGAGACTCTTTGTTGGAAGATGTTCATTTAAATTAACCAAAAAAGCACAATTA
>DKLU01000171.1 GCA_002455915.1 Chryseobacterium sp. UBA6632 | reverse complement strand
AATCTTTTTCGTTCGTTCCTCGATTCTTATTAGGCTTATTTTCCATGTTAAATTGCAGCGTTGCCCCTTTCATTAATTCTGCATGACTCAGCCAATTTTTAGAATAGGTTTGTCCATTCATATTCAATGACTTTACATAACGGTTTTCGTCGCTGTTATTATCGGCTTTAATTTCGATCGTTTTTCCATTTTCTAAATGAATCGTAGCTTTTTTAAACAAAGGAGCTCCCAAAACATATTGATCCGTTGCCGGAGTTACAGGATAGAAACCAAGTGCTGAGAAAATATACCAAGCTGAGGTCTGTCCGTTATCTTCATCACCACAATATCCGTCCGGAGTTGGCTGATACATACGGTTCATCGTTTCGCGAACCCAATATTGCGTTTTCCAGGGCTCTCCGGAATAATTATATAAATAAATGATATGCTGAGCCGGTTGGTTTCCGTGAGCATATTGCCCCATATTTGCATTCACCATTTCCTGAATTTCATGGATGGTTGAGCCATAATAAGAATCATCATAAATCGGAGGTAATTCAAAGATTTGATCTAATTTTTTCGAAAACTCTTTTCTTCCGCCCATTAGTTTTGCCAATCCATCAATATCCTGAAAAACCGACCATGTATAATGCCACGAATTTCCTTCTGTGAAAGCATCACCCCATTTAAATGGATTAAAAGGAGCCTGAAAACTTCCGTCCTGATTTCTTCCGCGAGCCAATTTTGTCTCAGGATCGATCACTTTTTGGAAATTTTGCGAACGTCTGTAATATTCGCTCCACTCAGATTCCGGTTTTCCTAATGCTTTTCCGAGCTGTGCGATTGCAAAATCATCGTAAGCATATTCCAAAGTTCTCGCCGCATTTTCATTGATTTTTACATCATATGGAACGTAGCCTAATTTTTTATAATATTCAATTCCCAGTCTTCCTGTTGCTTGTGGTCCTTCATTATTTGCTCCGTGAAGTAAAGCCTGATACAAAGTTTCGATATCATAACCTCGCAAACCTTTCACATAAGCATCTGCAACCACAGAAGCAGAATTATTTCCGATCATAATATCAGAATACGACGGACTCGACCATTCCGGAAGCCAACCGCCTTCTTTATAATCGCTAATTAATCCTTTCTGCATTTCAACATTAATGCTAGGATAAACTAAGTTTAAGAAAGGGTAGAGCGCTCTGAAAGTATCCCAAAAACCTGTTCCGGCAAAACGATATCCGGCTTCAGTTTTTCCTGAATACGGGCTGTAATGAACGACTTCTCCGGCTTTATTGATCTCATACATTTTATGTGGAAAACAAAGCATTCTGTACAAAGAAGAATAAAAAGTTCGCATTTGATCGATTGTTCCGCCGGCAACTTCAACTCTTTTTAACTTTTCATTCCAGGCCAATTTTGCTTTTTTGAATGTATCATCGAATGAATCTTTGCTCAATTCTCTTTGTAAATTTAATTCTGCCTGTTCTAAACTGATGAATGATGAAGCCACTCTTAAATTCACTTTTTCACCTTTTTTAGTCGCAAAACCAACCACAGCTCCACAATGATCTCCTGTAATTTCCAAGGCATCTTTTACAAAATCTTGGTCTTTCCAAGTTGAATATTTCGTGAAAGGTTTATCTGCATAAATCACAAAATAGTTTTTGAAATTAGTCAGTTTTCCTCTCGAATATCGTGTTGAATAACCAATAATTTTATTTTGAGAAGGAATAATCGTAATGCTCGAACCTTTATCAAAAGCATCGATCACAAACCACGAATTTTCGGAATCAGGATAGGTTAAACGCATTTGAGCAGCTCTTTCTGTTGGAGTAAGTTCTGCCGTAACATTATGATCAGCCAAATAAACACTGTAATAATAAGGTTTTGAAACTTCTGATTTATGAGAAAACCAGCTTGCTCTTTCCTCTTCATTAAAGCGCATTTTCCCTGTCATCGGCATGATGGAAAACATTCCGTAATCATTCATCCACGGTGAAGGTTGGTGTGTTTGCTTGATTCCACGGATCTTGTCCGCATCATAAGTATATTGCCATCCGTTTCCGTTTTTTCCGGTTTGTGGTGTCCACAGATTCATTCCGTGAGGAACAGCAACTGCCGGATAGGTATTTCCGTTAGAAAGAGAAGGTTTTGAAAGTGTTCCGATTAAAGGATTTACAAATTCTTCAGGATTTTCGGGTGCTTTTTCAATCCACTGCGATTGGAATGGAGCAAAAGAAATGATGAAAAGGAGTAAAAGAACTTTTTTCATGAGCTAAAATAAGTTTAGGCTAATTTAAAAACAAATATGACTAATAATTTTACAAATTACACAGATTTTGAAAATAAAGTTTTTGAACCATTAAGATCATTTAAGTTATTAAGATTAATTAACTGCAGCTGCTAAAAACGAAGCCATCTAAAATATCCTAAACTTCTTAACCCAAATCTTAATGGTTTAAATTAAATGAAAGGCTTTCTTATTCGTGTTTTTAGTGTGAAAAATTTGTGCTATTTGTGTTTAAATCAGATTTAAAATTAAGAATGAGGAATTATCCCGCATTTTGCTATCTTTGCAAATTACAAGGTTCTTAAATGAAAAACATACGAAATTTTTGCATAATCGCTCATATTGACCACGGTAAAAGTACTTTGGCGGATCGTCTTTTGGAGTATACCAATACGGTGACTCAAAGAGAATTACAGTCTCAGACGCTGGATGATATGGATTTGGAGAAAGAACGTGGGATTACGATTAAGTCTCACGCGATCCAGATGGATTATGAATATAAAGGCGAAAAATTTATATTAAACTTAATTGATACACCGGGACACGTTGATTTCTCTTACGAAGTTTCCCGTTCAATTGCTGCTTGTGAAGGGGCGCTTCTTATTGTAGATGCTGCACAAAGTATTCAGGCACAGACAATTAGTAATTTGTATTTAGCATTGGAAAATGATTTAACGATCATTCCGATTTTAAATAAAATTGACCTTCCTTCTGCAAATCCTGAAGAAGTAACCGACGAAATCATGAATTTGATTGGTTGTGAATATGAGGATGTCTTGAGAGTTTCAGGTAAAACAGGTGAAGGTGTTCACCATTTGTTAGAGCAAATTGTGGAAAGAATTCCTGCTCCGGTTGGAGATCCGGATGCACCGCTTCAGGCTTTGATTTTTGACTCAGTTTACAATCCTTTCAGAGGAATTGAGGCTTATTTTAAAGTGGTAAACGGAAGCATTACAAAAAACGAAAAAATTAAATTCTTCGCGACAGGTAAAGAATATGGAGCTGATGAGGTAGGTACTTTGAAGTTGAAACAGGTTCCTAAGAAAACAGTAGGTTGTGGAGATGTAGGATATTTGGTTTCAGGGATTAAAGATGCCCGTGAAGTAAAAGTAGGTGATACCATTACTTCTTTTGATAAACCGGCAGCAGGACCAATCGAAGGTTTTGAGGAAGTAAAGCCAATGGTATTCGCAGGTATTTATCCAATTGATTCTGAGGATTTTGAAGAATTGAGATTCTCTCTTGAAAAGCTGAGATTAAATGATGCTTCTTTAGTTTTCGAACCGGAAAGTTCTGCAGCTCTTGGTTTTGGTTTCCGTTGCGGATTCTTAGGAATGCTTCACATGGAAATCGTTCAGGAAAGATTGGATAGAGAGTTCAATATGAACGTCATCACGACGGTTCCGAACGTTTCTTATTTTGGATATACTAAAAAAGAGCCGGATGTTCCAATTTTGATTAACAACCCGTCTGAAATGATGGATCCTTCCACCATGGACAGAGTAGAAGAGCCTTATATTAAAGCATCTATCATTACAAAATCTGATTTCGTTGGATCTGTAATGACGCTTTGTATCGAAAAAAGAGGAGAGATAGTTAACCAGAGTTACTTAACCTCAGAAAGAGTAGAGTTAATTTTTAATATGCCTTTGGCTGAGGTTGTTTTCGACTTCTACGACAGATTGAAATCTATTTCTAAAGGATATGCTTCTTTCGATTATCATCCAATCGGATTTAGAGCTTCTAAATTGGTAAAAATGGATATCCTGATCAACGGAGATATGGTTGATGCATTGTCTTCTTTGATTCACGATTCTAACGCATATTACATCGGTAAAAGAATGTGTGAAAAACTTCGTGAACTGATCCCGAGACAACAATTTGACATTGCAGTTCAGGCAGCATTAGGAACGAAAGTTATTGCAAGAGAGACAATTAAAGCTTTAAGAAAAGACGTTACCGCAAAATGTTACGGAGGAGATATTTCCAGAAAGCGTAAACTTTTGGAAAAGCAGAAAGAAGGTAAGAAGAAAATGAAGCAGATTGGTAGAGTAGAAGTACCGCAGTCGGCATTTATGGCTGTTTTGAAGCTGAATGATTAATTATCTTTGATGATTTTAAAATATAGATCCGCAGATTTTTTCTGCGGATTTTTTTATTTTCTCCAAAATGAAATTCAATAAATTTTCAGGATAAAAAATATTGTTATAGTTTTGTGTATTCACAACGCAAATTAATACAATGGAGTCTCCAAAAAAATTACAAGACATAAAAGTCGCTGTAGACGCAGTTATTTTCGGATATTTTGATAAAAAAGATCTTCAGCTTCTGTTGATTAAAAGAAATATTGAGCCTTTCAAAGGAGGATGGGCGCTTCCGGGCGGTTTGGTTTTAGATGATGAAAATCTTGATGATGCGGTAAAAAGAGAACTTCATGAAGAAGCAGGCATAAAACCTGATTTTTTGGAGCAATTATACAGTTTTGGGAATGTGGGTCGCGATCCGCGAAATAGGGTTGTTTCGATAGCTTATTTGGGCTTGGTGAATCCTTCCTATCATGAATTATTTGCCGATTCTGATGCCGAAGATGCGCAATGGTTTAGCATTAATAAGCTTCCAAAATTGGCGTTTGACCATCAAAAGATTATTGACATGGCGTTGAAAAGATTGCGCACAAAACTTCAATTTCAGCCCATTGGTTTCAATCTTCTCAATGAAGAATTTCTTTTTTCAGATCTTGAAAATTTGTATAAAACCATCATCGGAAAAGAAATCGACCGCCGAAACTTCCGCAAAAAAATCATGAGCTACGGGTTATTAAATGATACGAATACTTTAAAAAAAGAAGGTAGCGGAAGGCCAGGGAAATTATTCACTTTCAATCAGGAAAAATATAAAGAATTGGAAGAACAAGGATTTTACTTCGAAATCAAATAGTTTTTTTGCTCCTGATTCACGTTTTTTAGTCTAAAAAAAGTCAAACAATAGAAAATTTATTCATGCATTCGTGGCTATTCTTTAGCATAACTAATTATCTTTAAAATATTTTTACTAGTGAAAATCAATTAATTAAATTTATTAGTGTAAAATTAACGCAAATAAATTTGGTTAATAAAATTATATTTCTTTACATTTGTGTAACAATAACGCAATCATGAAATACACAGTAGAAAATATCATCGAAAGATTTCAAAAAAAAGAGAAACAAGAATTTCTATTCTTCTGGGGACATACAGTGAAAGATGAAATTACAAAGGCATGTTTTAGTCAGTGGTTTCCTTTTGAGTTTAAAGAAGATGGAATGAGCTATAAAACTGCGGAACATTATATGATGGCTGGAAAAGCGAAATTATTTAATGATGATGAGATTTTAGAGAAAATTTTAAAAGCAGAAACTCCAAATCAAGCAAAAAGTTTAGGCAGAAAAGTCAAAAACTTTGATCCGAAAATTTGGGATGAACATAAATATGAAATCGTAAAACAAGGAAATTTTCTGAAATTTTCTCAAAATGACAAGTTTAAGCAATTTTTACTTTCAACAAATGATAAAATTTTGGTTGAAGCGAGTCCTTACGATGCAATTTGGGGAATCGGAATGTTGGAAACCGATCCAAGAGCAGAAAACCCATTACAATGGGATGGTGAAAATTTATTGGGATTTGCTTTAATGGAAGTGAGGGATGAATTAAGAGGGTAAAAAACACAATAACCAAACACAAAATATTAATATAAAAAGCTGATTAAAATAATAATTCGAAAAGAATTAAGACAAAACCATGCAGTTTTTAATTAGCGTAAAAACAACACAAAAAAATGAATTATGGAAGAAGACTTAAAACCCAGATTCATCGAGTCATTACAAAGAAATAATGACCAGATAAGAGAAGACCGTGCCCGAATTATCGGAGAAGATGCAGAGCTGATCTACAGGCGAAGAGTAGAAGATATTGAACTAAAGATCAAAAGACTGGAAAGAGAACAGGAAGGCCTGATCGACATCAGTCCATTAGACAAAAACAGCTTGACATTCGCTGATTTTCAGCCGGAAGCATTCGTTCAGAAAGACATAGAATTATCATTAACAATCAGAAATTTAAATATTCAATTGGAATTAACAAGAGCAAGATTTGAATATTTATTTGGTAAAAAATTTTAAGTTATGGGAGGTACAAGATACGATATGGACGCTCGCTTTGACAGAGCAAAGAAAGCAGGATATGCATCAAAATCTGCAAGTGAAATTTTCAAGCAGAATGCAAAGAGAAAAGCACATGAATCGATGAATCCACATGGTATTTCTTTCAGAGAATCAAGAGATTCTGCAGTTCATCCGAATTCAGTTCCGATTATTTTAGGATTGGACGTAACGGGAAGTATGGGACACATTCCTTATGATTTAATTAAAGAAGGGCTGCCAAAATTAATGGGCGGAATTATCCAAGATGGTGTTCCGGATCCGGCACTTTTATTCTTGGGAATCGGAGATCATGAATGTGACGGTTATCCTTTACAAGTTGGTCAGTTTGAATCGGGAGATGAAGAGCTTGATATGTGGTTAACAAGAACTTATATCGAATCTGGAGGTGGAGGAAATGCAGGAGAAAGTTATTTATTAGCTTGGTATTTTGCCGCTTTTCACACAAGAACAGATGCTTTTGAAAAAAGAAATCAAAAAGGATTATTGTTCACTGTTGGTGACGAACCTTGCCTGAAAACGCTTCCTGCTTCAGCGATCAGAGAGATTATGGGAACGGGACAGCAGACTTTCAAACACACGGAATTGCTGGCAGAAGCTCAGAAAAAATATGAGGTTTTTCACATCAGCGTTCTGCATTCCGGACAAGCGGTTAATGCTGATAAAGGTTGGAAAGATTTGCTGGGACAAAACTGTTTGTCTATCGAAGATTACAGAGATGTTCCGAAAGTGATTAAAGATGTGGTTTGCAGTAAATTTAAAGATAGTTTTACTACAACGGATTTAAAAGGATTAGATAATATTCAAATGTATTAAAAATGAAAACAGCACAAATAATTATAGGCTTAGGATTTGGGGACGAAGGTAAAGGGATTACCACCGATTTTCTGGCTCAGCAACATCCTGAGTCTGTAGTTATTCGGTTTTCTGGAGGTCAACAGGCGGCGCATACGGTTATGATTGATGATAAAAAGCACATTCATTCCAGCTTTGCGAGTGGTGCGCTGCGTGGTTTGCCTTCCTATTTCACGGAACATTGCACGATTTATCCGACGTTTTTATTCAATGAAAGGGAAGAGCTAATACAAAAAAATGGAAATGTTGAATTGACAATCCACCCTTTAGCAAAAGTGACAACTCCTTTTGATGTTTTATACAACAGAAAGAATATCAAAAATTTAGAACACGGAACCTGCGGAAAAGGAGTGGGCGCAACGATGAAAAGAAATGAAAGTCCGTTTAAATTATTTGCTGTTGATTTAATCGCTCCAAGAGCAATGCTGATTGAAAAATTAAAAAGAATTGCCAATTATTATGGCTTTGAAGAAGGAGAAGAAATTGAAAATGCATTGCGGGATTTTTTTGAAGCGATCGATAAAATAGATTGGAAAATAGAAAATTATGACTATTTAAAATCATTTAATCATCTTATTTTTGAAGGAAGTCAGGGAATTTTACTGGATATGGATCATGGAGTTTTTCCGAATGTGACTTTTGCGAACACGACTTCTAAAAATGCTTATGAAATCTGTCAGTTATTAAAAATTGAAGACATTGAAATGTTTTATGTAACCAGAAGTTATTCAACTCGTCACGGAAGCGGATGGATGAGCAATGAAAAATTGCTAAACTTGAAAAATAATGAAGAAGAAACCTGTACTTTTAATGAATTTCAAAAGGATTTGCGTTTCGGAGATTTAGATTACGATTTGTTGAATTATGCTTTGAAATTAGATGAAGCCCATGCGGTTGCTCAAAAGAAAAATCTGGTAGTAACTTGTTTAGATCAGTTGGATGAAGTATTTAAAATTGAAAATATTAAGGTCAAATTTGATCAAATTTTTGGATCTTATTCTCCTTATTCAAAGGATTTTAAAAGAATTTATTAAACATTGTGATCTTTGTTAAGTGAAACGCCTTTGCGAACCTAAAAATATACATCAAGTTTTAAAAAGAAAATCTTTGCGGACTTTGCGTTAAAAAACAAATTAAAAACATAAAAAAGCACAACATGAAAACAAAAACACTATACAGACCTGTAGGAGAAAAAGAAATGATTTTAATTATCGAAAATAATTTCAAAATATTTCCTCCAAGATTAGAATGGCAACCCATTTTCTATCCTGTTTTAGATGAAGATTACGCTTCCGAAATCGCAGAAAAATGGAACACAAGAGACGAGGCTGGAAATTATTTAGGTTTTGTAACGAAGTTTGAAGTGTTGGAAGAAGTTGTCAATCAATATCCTTCACAAAATGTCGGAGCAAGAAATCATAATGAACTTTGGGTTCCTTCAGAAGAATTAGAGACATTCAATCAGGCAATTGTTGGAAATATTGAAGTGACCAAAGTTTTCATGGGAAAAGATTTCAAAAAAGCGGCAAATGAAGCGATAGAAAATTTACTATTAAACATAAAAAACTAACGATGACCAATAAAGGAATGGCAAAAGATACTTTGGATATCCTTGCCAAGAAATATTATATAAACGAACACAACGAAAAAATAAATATAGGAAACGAATTGGAAGTTTCCAAGAATGGGACACTTTTGTTCTATCCCGATGAACTTTCAGAATTGGCAAATAACGAACTTCCCGAAACTCATTTTGAAACGCAGTTTGAAGTCTGGAGATGCAGTTCTTTAAAAGCAATTTTACAATTAGCCGAAGAAGAAAATCAGGAAAAAATCATGTGTCTGAATTTCGCATCAGCAAAAAATCCTGGAGGCGGTTTTATCAACGGAGCCGAAGCTCAGGAAGAAAGTCTAGCGAGAACTTCAGGATTGCACGAAAGTCTGCTTCAAGGTTGGGATTATTACAAAATTCACCGCGAAATGGAATCTTGTTTCTACACCGATATGATGATTTACAGCCCGAAAGTTCCGGTTTTCAGAAAGGATAAAGGCGAATTATTGCCGAAACCTGTTTTGTGTAATTTCATCACGTCTCCGGCGGTGAATGCAGGAGTTGTAAAACGTCAGGAACCGGAAAGAGCTCACGAAATTTTCGGAGCAATAGATGTAAGAACAGATAAAATGCTGGCTTTGGCTTTACATCAGGGAAATGAAACCTTGATCTTGGGAGCTTGGGGATGCGGTGTTTTTAAAAATGATCCGAAAGAAATCGCGGAATTATTTAAAAAACACCTTTACGGAAAGTATAAAAATAAATTTAAAAGAGTGGTTTTCGCGATTCTCTCGAAGAAGGAAGAGATGATAAAGCCGTTTGAAGAAATATAATGGAAACAAATAAACTCTTACTCGCTTCAAAATCACTGACAGGAATTTCCATAGGCGATGCTTTTGGAGAAAGTTTTTTCGGAGAAGAAAGTTTGATGAAAAGTTATATTCATCAGAGAACTATTCCAGAAAGTTCTTTGGATTTTACCGATGATACGATTATGGCAATTGCTATTTTCAAATCTTTGGAAAAGTTTGAAGAGATTAATCAGGATTTTTTAGCAGAAGAGTTTACCAAAAATTACCATTTAGATATCAACAGAGGTTACGGACCTTCAATGCATCAATATTTTAGAGCAGTAAAAAGTGGAGACAATTGGAAAAAAATTTCATATTCAAAGTTTGAAGGACAAGGCTCGATGGGAAATGGCGGAGCGATGAGAGCTTCGGTGATTGGTGCTTATTTTTATGATGATTTTGATAAACTTAAATTGAACGCTGAACTTTCCTGTGGAGTAACTCATGCAAACAAAGAGGCGATTGAAGGAACGAAAGCAATTGCGTTGGCGGCGGCTTTTGCAGTTCAAGAAAAATTAGGCTTAATAAAATTTAATCAACAGGATTTTATTCAAAAAGTTCAGGATGAATTAGATGATTCCGATATGAAAAGTAAATTGAATAAAGCCTTATATTTAGATGGAAATCCAAGTATTGAATTATTAGTCAGAACTTTAGGAAATGGAA
>DKLU01000169.1 GCA_002455915.1 Chryseobacterium sp. UBA6632 | reverse complement strand
AGATCTAATCTTAAAATTAATATAGAGAAATCAAGTCTTAGACCAAATCCGGCTCCGACAGCTACTTCGTTTAAAAAATCTTTCGAAAATTTAGCTCCCGGTCTAAAAGGATCATCGTGTAATAACCATATATTTCCTGCATCTACAAAGGCAGCAACGTTTAAGAATTTATATAAATTGGCACGATATTCTGCATTCAATTCCAACTTAATATCTCCTGACTGATCTAATAATGTCCCCACAGGAATGGTTCTTGGATCAAAGCTTCCGGGACCTAGTGTTCTCGCGCGGAAAGCACGGATACTGTTACTACCCCCTGAAAAGAATTGTTTGGAAAAAGGTATAAATTCTGAATTTCCATATGGATAAGCAATCCCACCTATAAATCTTGTTGCAAAAGAACTTTTTTCCGCCAACTTATGATAGAATCTAAAGTCGTTTTCAATTTTAGCATATTGACTAAATGGAATACCAAAAATTTCCTTTTGTTTATCTTTTTTTGCATTAGCACCTGTTACCAGCCCTGTGATATTTCCTGCCAAATCTACTGTTCCCTTATAATAAATGGTATTGGTTTTTGGAAGCATGGTATTTGTATAAGTATAGGTATACGTAGGCCCAAAAATCAACTGTTTTTCTACAATTCTTTTTAACGCAGGAGTTGTTGCAATAGAATCGTATAATTTGGTCACATTTGCAGGAGAAACCAATGTGATATCTATCACTTTTAGCTCATGTTCTTTTCTTGCATTCTCCTTCCAGTTATATCCAAAAGAACCGGTGAAGTTATTAAGCGTATAATATTCTCTTCGGTTCTGAAATTCATATCCAAGGCTAATATTGGTTCTCGGAACAAAAGCACTGGATGAATTGAAACGGAAAGGCGCCACAATTCTAGGAATCGAAAGTTGAACATTAGTTCCGGCACGAAAGAGATTTTTAGAATTGTCACCACCTCCCATCTGAACATCAAAAGCACCATATACTGAAGCTTTAAATTGTTCTGCTCCTTTAAAGAAGTTTCTGTGTGTCCAGTTTAAGTTGAGCTCACTCCCTGCATAATTTGCGGAGTTTGTTCTTCCTAAAGCTTCCAATCTGAGTGATTGAATTTGCCTTGGTGTTAATAAATAATAGGCATCAAATTTATGATTAAGAGAATCTGAAACTACAAACTCATTTTTAACAAATTTGAAAACGCCTAAACTGATTAAACGGTTTAATGAAAGGTTATGATTGGAACGGTTATATAAATCTCCTTTTTTAAAGTATAACGCTCGGTCGAAAATCTTCGGTTTAAATTTATGCTGAGGATCTATGACATAAATATTATCATAAGCGTATTTCGGAAGAGAATCTGTGGGCATGGGAACCTGATATTTTCCGTCTTTTACATCCTGAATATTATAACTTGGAAAAACCACAACTTTATCAATACTAAATTGCTCTGTCGCCAATTTCGGAGTATCATCTTTTAGTTTAACATTCAGCTCGACTTTATGATTTTTACTCACCGTACTGTCTGCCTGAACAATAATATTGTCTCCACTGAAATAATAAAAACCTCTTTCTTTTAATCCGTTATCAATACGTTCTCTCTCGCTTTTTATAACATCTAAATCAAAAGGGTTTCCTTGTTTTAATAATGTTTTATCGGTTGTCGCCTGAATTTCTTTATTAACAAGCGTTGAATCTTGTTGAAATTTAACATTGCTAATTAAATATCTTGCACCAGGTTTTAATGTATAAATTACCTGAGCTTTTTTATTTTTAGAAACGGTGTCGTACGTTGCTTTTGCATTGAAATATCCTTTGTTTTCAGAATAATTTTCAATAATATCTTTATTGAATTCACGATCTACATCTCCTAATAAAACAGGTTTTTCCCCCATTTTATATTTTAACCAATAATTAAAGCCCTTGTCTTTTTTAGGCTCTTTCGCAATATTATAAAAATAGAGTTTAGGTCTTAATCCTAAAATGGTTGAGTTGGGTTTTGGAACTAAATTAGCTTCTAAAGCAGCTTGAAGTTCATTCTTTTCTTTCTTCGAAATGGTATCATTTTCGATTTTCACTTCTCCGCCTGTGTAAAGCATTTGACCTTCCTTCAGGTATTTTACATTGCTACATGAAAGACTGACTGCGGCAAATCCCGAAGCGAACAAATATTTATAATAGATATTAAGTTTACTTTTCATTATTTAAATTCTACCACTTGGTTTTTCTTATTTTGTTTTTTGGTTCTGTCTTTTTTTGTTTTTTGGAAAATCTCACGGAATTTATCGTAATCCAACGTGATGATAAAACCAAGACCCGTTTCTATGATTTGCCCCTGAAGAGCCACCTGATATTCATCTTTACGATAAGCACGAAGCATATACCTTCCATCTCTGGAAAGGCTGTAATCTACTTTTACATCTCCTGCAATATTGGTAGTGCTTTCGTTCTGGCGGGCATCTCCTTCCAACGCAAAATTACTTCCTACAGAAACTTTCAGACGGTCATTTAATAATTTTTTACTTAAACCTACATTTAGGTCAGTTCTTGTGTTTTTTTCTCCCGTAGAATAGTCTTCAGACGAGTCAAGACCTAAATCTATATCCACTCCTTTTATCAGTCCGGAGGCCAGGTTATTCAATTGTTGAGAAAGAAGTTTACTCACACTTTGTCTTGCCATAGCTTCTGCCGACATTCCTGCGCTGGATTCAAATGGATTTTCTCCTATAAATCTACCCAATAACAATAACGCAAAAACCTGTTTATTCATTTCTGATTCCTGAGTTCTCAACTGGGCAAGTTTTGCGTCAACTGTATTTACAACATCGGCAGATACCGCATTATTTTTATCATCAGTGGTAATATCAAAACTGATTTCAGGTTTCAAAAGTTCCCCCTTCATTTTCAGTAAAGTATTGAAAGGTATTCTTTGTTTATATTGATTCAGCGTAGTTGCTGCTTCGCCACTAAGTTGTTGTTCTACCAAATCAATAGGTGCCGTTTCTGTTTTGTAAACCGCCGTAATATCCATAATAGCAGCGGTAGGTTCACCAGTCCAGGTAATTGTACTTCCTTTCTGAATGTCAAACTTACGTTTCAGCAAACTTACCGACATTTCATAAGAACCTTTTTCTACTTCATAAACACCAACTAAAGTGGTTTTTCCAGACGGGTCAACACCGCCTGTTAATTCTGCTTCACCTTGAAGTTTCACAAAATCCCCGTTGGCTTTATCAATAATAATCGACATTTTGGCTTCTTTGCTTACTTCGATATTCACGCTCACATCCATTCCTTTAATGCGGCTTTGAGCTTTTAACGAATCTGCTTTTACCGTTTTATTTAAAACAACCTGATCCTGATCGATAAATTCTACAATTCCGTCTCTTTCCTGTAAAGATGGGCTAGATTGCGGCAATACAAAACTGAAATCGGTATTATCTGCAACCGCTAATCTTCCGTCTACTTTTGGTAAATCTAAATCTCCACGAATGTGCAACGCAGCGTCAATCGCTAAAATTCCATACATCATCGCATCGTTAGATTTTTCAGAATTTACCACTTTGAAATCTTTCGCATTTAAATCAAGATTGAAAGCAAAATTTCTATAAGTTTGCGTTAAAACCTGACCATTAATTTTCAGAGAATTTCCGTCTTTATCGTTAATTTTGAAGTTATCAAACTCAATTCCACGGTTGGTAAAGTCGATTTCATCATTCAGTTTTCTGAAATCACTTCCTGTTTTGGCAATTTCTAATCCAACATCATTGAATTTTACTTTACCTAAAATATTCGGTTTGTCAGCATTTCCTGTAATTTTCAGATTACCGGAAATATAACCTTCTGTGTTGGTAATGGCGTTCATAGAGAAACCTTGTACACTCTTCATCTGAAGCTTGTTGATCGCCATATCGAGATCAAATGTGCTTGAAGATGTATTGTAATCTCCCAAAAGTTTCACGTCATTATTATTTCCAGAAAGTACCACATCTGCATTAATGATATTGGCCGAAGTGTTGTTTACTTTGGCAACGACATTTCCTACAGGATTTCCATAAACGATCAAATCAGAGATATTTAAATCTGATGTAAACGTCATGTTTTTGGTTAAATCTCTTAGCTGAGCCGTTCCGTTGATGGTTCCTCTTGCCAAGACCGTATCTTTTTTAATCAGTTCGGTAATCGTTTCAATTTTAAAATCTTTCAACGAAACATTTAAAGCAGAATTCGGAGTCTGAGTTTCAGATTGTAAAGCAATCTCACTTCCGCCATTCGAAAGTCTGAAATTATCTGCTAAAATTCCTTTGCTGCTGATCTGGATTTTATTGCCTTCACCTACCGTCCAATCAGTATAATTTAATTTTAAGCCATTCGGATTTAATGAAATTTCTGTAATGTCGTTCATCGATTTGGCATTACCTGCGATCAGGAACTGCGTTACATCTTTTTCATCTTTTGTGGTCACATTATAATTGATGGTATTATCTGCGACATCCCCATTAATGCTGACTTTATTTAATGCCAGACTTGAACTTTTAAGTGCAGCAACATTCAGCGCATACTGTAAAGCCTGATTTTCATTGGTGATTTTTAATGAAGCATTTTCAATCGTATTTTCACCATACAGCAATTGTGGATTTTGTCCGTCAACTTCACTTCTTTGTGGATCAGCATCGTAGTTGCCG
>DKLU01000311.1 GCA_002455915.1 Chryseobacterium sp. UBA6632 | reverse complement strand
TCCTTTTTTTATCCTTAATATCCTTTTAAAATATTTTCCAAATATATAAAATACCATAATACCTACCAAATAATATTAATAAATTTTAATATCTGCCTTAAATTCAATAAAAATTAAATCATAATTGTTTGAAAATTATTTCACTATTTAGTAATTTATCATTAAATCATTCTTTTATTATTCTCCAAAATGTGTATTATTTTTAAAAGTTAATTTTAATTTTCAATAAAAAAAGCACCTACCTTGGTAAATGCTTTGGATGTATATTGTATTTGTGTTGTTTAATTTGATAGAAAGTGATTTTTAATCCTAGTCTTATAAATAAGTAAGAGAGAGATTTTAAAACTTATTATGGAATTAATTTCCCAGCTTAAAGATTAAAACCTGTGTGGCATAATCTGTAAGAGTCATACCGGCACCTGTACAGTTACCGGAGACTCCACGTCCCATATTGATTACCCAGGTATTGCTGGAAGTACCGTCAAATAAAGCAGAAAAAGTAATTGTTCCCCCGTGGTTGGAAGATCCCCCTTGATTATGAGCCGCCGTACTGTGAATACGCCTTGCATGTATTCCCGGAAAATCCATAAAATATGAACTCAATGTACAGCTTGTAGCATTATGCGTAGCTTCATAAACAAAAGTAATCTGATAAACGCCATTGGGAAATGTTACCGTACTTGTAGTCTCATCATAAAGTAATCCCGGAATATTATTTCGCCCTACCTGCAAAGGTAATCTTTGCGTTCCTCCGCCCCCTGCTGATTGTAAAAAGTTGGATTGTGCTGTCCTTAAAACCAATACAGCCGGAGCAGGAATAGCTAAGCTTTCTAAACTACCAAGTGATTTTAGAACGCCGGTACCGTCTGTTGCCAAGATATTATCGCCACTGGCTGCGGCTGTTAAACCTTGCAACCTCACAGGATTTGTACCACTTATATGGAGCTTATTAGTAGGAACCGTAAGGCCGATCCCCATATTTCCAGTGGAAGTCACTGTAATGTCGTTAGCAGCCTGCGCCGCAGAAGGAGCTCCCGTAGGAGGATTATCCTTAGCAGCATCAATAGTGTAAGCTCCTTGTGGATTAGGTGTATTAATCCCAACCTGAGCAAAACTGATTGAACTAAAACTTAAAAATAAAGCCAAAGAACAAATGTTTCTTAGTTTCATATTACTATTTTTTAATTGTGATTGTATATTTTGAACAAAAATAACGCAGACATAGAAATTTACATTGAAAAAAAACGTCTGTATTTCACTGATAATAAATAACATCAGCAAAGAAAAAAAGTTAGTCTAAATGGGAAATTTTAATACTTTTTTCAGAGGGTGATTTACTATTTTCATTCTAAGTTTTTTTAGGTTATCATTTTTCAAACTGAATTTTAAAATATTTCATGATTTTTACAATCATTACGATACATTCGTCATCTTATCACTTATATAATATTATTAAATCTTATATAAAATGTAGTTCAGTCTTAAAAACAAATATAATCCATTCACCAACAATAACCAAATATTATTAACAAAAATTAATTATTACCTATAATTTATCAATTTTTAATTAATTCCAATGTAATTCTAATTAATTATTAAAATACTCCATTAATTCAAAATTTCACAAAAGTATGTTTTAAGCTCATCAAATTTAAAAACTTAAAATTTCCACCTAAAAACCTGAATAAAATACACTTCTGTTTTTAACTAAAATTTTCAAAAACAATAAAAAAACGGCAGAACAAAAAATTCTGCCGCCACACAAAAAATGATTGAATTTTAAAATAAATTAAGATCCAAGCTTAAATATTGTTATTGAATAGTTAAAACAAATGGTAATAAACTTTCGATATTTTCTTAAGAAGTCGGTTGTATTATTTAAAGAATTCTGTTCTTACCTTTATATGAGGACAAATGGTTTTTATTTCGCTTAAAAACAAAATTACATGCCCGCAAAATAATGATGAAGTTTAATAAATTTTGAATTTTGGTCAAAAAGACGCTTAGGAAATTTTTTTACAGAGAATAGCTAAATAAAACTGTAGAATTTTGTAGCCATTTAGTTAAAAAGTACTATCATTTAATCCGATAAAATTTAGGAATATTGACTATAATAATCGGTTGAGAACAACCGTCAACGGTTTGAATTGTTTTTTATTTTTTTTCATAACTATGTTGTTTTTAATAAGTTTCACAATTCTTATGCCAAAATAATTAAAAATCTAAATAAAATTTTACACTTAATATAATTAATTCTCAACAAACTGCATCAATAAAGTAAAATATAAATTTCAACAAAATACAATGAGCTTAGAAACTCTGAAACAGATAACGATTAGGATATGATAATTTTTCACTTTTTCTAACGTCATTTACAATAATATGAACGATATTAATCTGATCATCAAAAAGGTTATATAAAAAGCTAACTGCAGCCTCTATTTTCTTAGGATTTTCGGTGGTTTCGCTTTCTAAATATACATTTACAGATTCACTATCTTCTTCATAACCGATATAGTTAATTTTAAGAAATTTGTTATTCGATTTTAACTTAAAATATTCTGCAGCGTAACTTTTTACCGCTTCATTTAATTGATTTTTATATTTCGGATCATTAAAATGAAAAGGTTTTCCATATTTTTTCGCCAATCCGTTTTCCAGATCATCAAGAAAAAAACGTCCTGTAATTTCAAATGTTTTGGATTTGGAACTGTAATTAATTTCTACGGAACCTACGTGGTAAGGGTGAAAATCTACTTTCGTAAAAGAACTTTGAACTCCCAAAAACAGAAAGAGTAAAGAAAATATAACAGATTTTTTAAAAAGAGAAACCATGTAAAAAATTTTTCAAAACAAATATAAAAAAAGTGGCAGTTAATAACCGCCACCTTCATATATTATATGTAATAAAGAGATTAATCTTTAATTACTTTCTTCACAACTTTTGTTTCATTATCTAAAATGATATTGAATACATAATTGCCTTTCACCAAGCCAGAAACATCTATTTTATTATCTTTAGAAGTTATATTTGCTGTTTTCACCAGCTTTCCTGAGGCATCAAAAATAGTTACGGTTGCTTTCGAAGCTTTTCCTAATTCTACATTTACAACAGATTTAGCCGGATTCGGATAAACATTTACACCCGCCTCATTTCTTAGATCATTCAACCCTAAAGAAGCTGCATTTGTTTTCACAAAATATCCCCCAAAACCTGTCGTCTGGAAGCTAACCTCCCAATATTGATAAGTGTTATTCCACACAATATCTGCCACATTTGGAGTAATAGTCGTGGCAGCACTTCCATAAGAAGCGACTGTTCCTGTATTACTTGCACTTGTACCTGTATATTTTTCAATAACAAGATTAGCTTTATTGGCATTATCTGTACTTGAAGTAGGAAGTTTTACTGTATTCGTCAAATTATAAGCATCAAATTCTGCTTGTTTGAAATACAATGTAACCTTTCCGGTTGCTGTAGTCCCTGCTGTTTCAGGATTAATTTCAAATCTTCTTGAAACATAATTTGGCTGAGCATTATCTACCCAAACTTTTGAAGTCACATTTCCTGACACTGTACTTGCTGTTTCTTTTTCAACCCTTGAGATTAGCTGACATGCATTCGTAAAGTAGTTGTATCCGCTAGCTACTGCAGAAGCTTTCGTTTGGTTAGATGTTGCCAGATTTTTAACCTCAGCAATATTTTCGTAAACGGTAGCTCTGATTCTGAAATTCCCCGCCGAGGAAGTCGTCCAGCTGGTTCCATTACTAGAAGATTTGCTTCTTCCGTCTGCAACCGTATTATCTCTCCACAAGCTCATTCTTCCGTTTCTTGTATCCAAAACAACATAGAAATCCTGGTTGGTCGTTGTTTGAACATTTAGGCTCGAAAGATCAATATAATTCCAACCATTACGATAGAAAGTATTTTTAATAGAACTAAAGCTTTTTGAAGCAAGCAATGTTCCGGGATTCCCATTAGCATCTACCTTTCTTATTTCTATATTAAATGGTACATCCGACATCGTGGCTGAGGTTCCTACCATAAAACTTACTCCACCCAATTTTCCAATCTTGGTTGGAGTATATCTAACTGCAAAAATATTATTATCGAAATAATAATTTCCTGTAGAAGATTGTTGATAAAATTGAGTGTCATAGTTTATTGTCTCATATTCGGACGGCACACATCCCAACTCACTCGTAACTGCTTTATAAATATCCAGCTTACCATTCCCCCATCTTGCATTTGCTGTTGCTCCCGTCATTGCATCCTTTCTTGCTGTAGATGTTAATCTGTTCTTAACTGCTGATGCTGTAAGAGAAGGATTTGCCTGAAGCAATAAGGCTACTGCTCCCGCTACAGCCGGAGAAGACATACTTGTTCCCTGATTTTTATAATAGTAAGTTCCGTCTACATGTCCTGTATCGGCAGGATTAGTTGCTGGGCTGCTGCTTGACGATAATGCAGAAATCACATACTCTCCTGAAGCAGCAATTTCCGGCTTTAAAACACCATCAACCCGGGGTCCTTGTGAACTGAAACTAGCAATACCCTCCGCGGTATCATTAGTCCAATAGTAATATCCTGTAGAACTATTTAAATATGTTGTTCTTCCTGCATAGGCAGCTACCGTTATAGCATTGGATGCATTGCCTGGGGCACCGACGATATATTCGTTATTTCCATTCTGTAAGGTGGTAGCCACCCCCTGCGATGAAAGCCAGCCATCTGTATTAATAGTTTGGGCAGAATTGTTTGTAATTTCCAAGGTATAAGTTCCTTGAGCATTCGTAGTAGATCCCGCAGGTCTCGTTACAACCAGTTGAACATATCTTTTATTATTATCCGTATGCCAGTAATTATACATCGTAGCCACCAATCCTCCAGATAGAATATTATGAGAAGTGTTAGTACTTATATTTTGAATATATTGTTGCCCGTCAGGAGTTGTAAGTTTAGCAGTAACAGGGCTGTCGTTATTCGCAAACATAATAAAACTGAAGATACTATCTGCTGTTGTATTGCTTGATACGGTGAATACATAAGATTGAGAAGCAGAAGGTTCAATATCTACTTTTCTGTGAATATTTTTACCATACTCGTTTCCTGCCGAAATCACAACTACCCTTCCAGAACCGGAATTTGTAAAATTATTCACAGCAACTTCATGTGGACCTGTGCCGTCATGTGCATTCGCCTGGCCTCCGATACTCATATTTACCACAATAGGTTTGTTCAAAGCTGTTGCAACATTCTGAAAATAAGTTAAAGAATTAATGATATTTGTTGTAGAAAAAGAACCATTACCTCCTTTTACAAAAACAATATCTGCATTCGTAGCAAACCCTTTATGTCTTTTATCAGCTATTGCCATTCCATTTCCGGCAGCTGTTCCTGAGACGTGAGAGCCATGACCATTGGAATCATTTTCACGGACAAAATTAGCCGGAGTACCATCTAACTCATCTTCAATCTGAGCTCTGGTATATTCTACTCCCGTCGCAAATCCTGTGGGGGGAACTTCAGCGCCCTGTGCCGTTAAGGTCTGATCCCAAATAGAAACAATCCTACTTTTCGTTTGATCATCTGCTTTTCTGAAATCCGGATGTTTCCAATCGATTCCTGAATCAAAAATCCCTACAAGCACTCCTGTTCCGTTATAAGCAGTATTATTAAAAACTCCATCTTGTAACAAATTTGCTCCGGATTGTGCTCTAGCAACATCATTATGAAGTTCTTCATAAATAGGAGCCATAATCGAAGTTACATATGGCAGTTGCCGAAGCTTTTCAATGTCTTCTATACTTGCTAAAGCCGTAGCAAAAGTGGGTAGCTTGCTCTGAACCAGAATTCCGTCTTCCTTCAATTTCTCAGGTGTTTTCGTATATATAATACATGAGTACATGGTTTGAGCACCTTTGGAAGTTACCACCAAATGCTTCTCAAGTTTCATATCCGAACGTTCCAACTCCTTAATGACACCTCCTCTTTGTACTTTTTCTTTATTATTGAGTAAAAATTCAAATCGTGAATCCAATTTTTGAACCTGCGCGGAAACTGTATAAGAATATAACCCAAGAAAAGCCGCTGTAGCATTGCGTAAAAGTTTCGTTTCTCCAAATGGAATGTTTACTTTTGTAAATAGTAGTTTTTTTAATTTCATTTTTGCATTTATTATGATAGCAATTATAGTATTTTTATTTGATACTATTACAAATCAATGTGTTAATTAAATAAATCGTCCAAAAACATAAATAACATTAAAAATTATTCAATTTTAAGATAAAAAAATTAAATCTCTATTATCTTTATCATGCAAGATTTTCTCTTCTACCTCAACCTCGGCTGGGAACATATCATCTCTTTAGACGCATTAGATCATCAACTTTTTGTGTTAGCATTAATCGCAGTTTATTCATTCAGCGATCTGAAAAAAATATT
>DKLU01000306.1 GCA_002455915.1 Chryseobacterium sp. UBA6632 | reverse complement strand
GCACAAGAAAAGTGCACCCGTGTAGATTTTTTTCATACTCGTGTTTATTTAAGTTTTATTGTTACCAATTTTTAAGAGTTGCAAAAATAATCTTTTTACTTCACAAGAAAAAGATTTATTAAAGGAAGTTAACACTGAATTAACACCTTAATGTAAAAATAATTGACGCAAACGACAGAACTTGACGTAAAATAAAAAGCCATTCAAAAATCATTGTATAGACTTTTGAATGGCTCATATATTTTTTTTGCCTGATAATTTAATTCACATTCTTCTGCTGCTTTTTTTGCAGCCACTCTTCATGTTTCTTTTTAAAAAACTCATGCTTATAATCTTGGTTTCTATGGGCAGCATCTATGGAATGCGAAGTATGAATATCAGCATCTTCTTTGGCAAAACTTGCCAGCTTTTCGTAATAACAATGAAGCTGGTCTAGTTCCTTTTCTGTTAATTCTTCAATATCAACGATTCTGTTACTCGCTTTTTCATTGGCGGCAATCAATTCGTTGAGTTTGATTTGAATGGCTTTAGAATCTTTATTTTGAGATTTTTGAATAAGAAAAACCATCAAAAAGGTAATAATTGTCGTTCCCGTATTGATTACCAATTGCCAAGTCTCCGAATAATTAAAAATAGGCCCGGAAACTGCCCAGGCAATCACAATTATTGTCGCGCCAATAAACGCATAGCTGCTTCCGGTAAATTTAGTTGCCCAATTAGAAAATTTTTCAAAGACACTCGTACTTGTGTTTGCCATTTTGTATTATTTTGTGAAAAATCAAGCAAAAACTCCGCCGAACAAGCAGAGTTGAAGTAGAATTAGCTATTTAATATTTCAATGCTTTATTGCGTTCAATCGGGTTATTAAACTTCTTCATCATTTGCTGAACTTTTTTATTCAGTTCATTGAATTGTTCTTTTTTAGTAACTTTCACATTCATTACAAATATTTCTTCACCTGCATTTTCTTTAAAACCATTTCTCATATCATGCAGCGGATCATTATAAATATCCATCTTTTTTTTCAGCCTTACTGCATCTGATACCTCCAGAGGTTTATTACCATAAAAAGTTTCTATAAACCCAAAAGTATCGTAGGTATTTTTTAAGTTTTTATTTTTAACTAAAGAAAAAAGATAATTCGATTTTGAATCTTCCAGAAAGAAAATCAGTCCGGGAAGACCGCGGAATTTATAAGGTCCTTCAGGAATAATGATGTCTTTATTAAACCAAGCTGTCCATTCTCTTCCACCAAATTTTGTCGTGGCTTTCTGTAAAGTATATTGCCCTAATTTTTGAGTTTCATTGGTCAGTTTCCAAGTCATTTTATCTTCTGTGGGAAAAGTGTACATATCAGAACCTATCAACTCATAATTTTGATTATTATATGAATCTTTTGAGCGTTTAACACTAATAAAATCACCTCCAAATCGATGGTCATAATTTCCTTTAGCCTTATTGATGGAATCTGATATCAAATAATTGTATTCATAAAATTTCACGTCCTTCGGATTCACATCCAACACAAAATGTACTTTATCGTATCTCGCTTCAGTAGAATCTCTTTTGAATTCCAATTCATACATAAATCTTTTTGTCTGTGCCTGTAAACAAAAACCAAAGAGTATGAATATGATGAAAATTTTTTGCATAGTTATTACTTCAAAACAAAGATACAGATTCATTTTTTTCAATTTAATGATTAAATAAATAATCAATCAAAAAAAAATATAATAAATCTCAATTTTTTGATTTAATTTTATCATAACTTTAATCATAAAAACAAATTTAAATGAAAACAATTACAAACAAGGAGTTTTATTCAGGTTTTGAAGATTTACCTAAACCAAAATATCCTTTTCCTGATTATATTCACCCACAATTTAAGCAACAACGGGAAGAATATTACCAATGGATTGATACAGAATATGCTATTCATAGTAAAGAAGCCCGTGAAAAACATAAAAAGCATCATCTTACAGATATTGCTGCACGAGGGTGTCCGTTCTTAAAAAGTATTGATGAACTAAGACCTTTATCTAACTATACCACCAACGGCGCAATGATGGATGATTATTTTGATAAATGCTCACGTAGGGAAATGTACGATATTACGCAACGTATTATTTCTATTCTTAATGGTGAACTTCCGGATGAGCCTGAGGAAAATGGTATTTTTCATTTATATTGGGTGCTTCGCCAAGATGCACTAAAAATTAATATTCCGAAAAATATTTATGACCGATTCGTGAGATCTATTCGCTATGTCTTTGAAGGATATTCTGAGGAAAAAATTTATTACAGAAGCAACACCGTGCCTCCCTTAGCAGTTTACTTACTCATTCGCGAGGCAACTAGCGGTGTTTTACCCTACTGTGACTATGCTGCTTTGCAAAAAGATTACCGAGAAATTCCGGATTATATTTTTGAACATCCTCACCTAAAGCGAATTTATACCCTTTGTGGACTGATGATCGGAATACATAATGATATCATATCTTTACCAAAAGAACTTCATCGTGAAGAAGACACTATGAATCTTGTAAAAGTTATTCAGAATGAGAAGAATATTCCAATGAAGGATGCTTATATGGAAGCTATTAAATTACATGATGAATATTTACATGAATTTTTAATTCTTCAAAAACATCTTCCTCCTTTTGAAGGTTTCCATGATTTGGTAGCCAATTATGTAAAAGATCTTGGTATCATGATCTCCGGGGTTTATGCATGGCATACCAACGACACATCAAGGTATGTAAATGGAGGCTTTGTGGAGGGAGAATACGTAAGTAATATAAATCAATAATAAAAACAAAGAGTCGAAATCTTATGGTTTCGATTCTTTGCTTTATCTTGTCATCAAGGCTAATCATTTACCTTCACATATACTTTCCGACCATTCAGCGGACGAGTTGTTCTGAAATTTGGCTCGGTATAAACAGATTTATAAGTTGAAAACTCAGCATCCGAAACCTGCTGCTTATCTTTAAATACAAACCAAGTTACTGGTCCCCCGTCCGTAGCTGAAGAATTAGCTCCAAAATTCGGAGTGGTTAATGAGCCGCTATATGTGTAATATTCTTTGATATTTGATGGAAACAAAGTAGATAAATTAAGCGTTGTATTGGGAGAATTAATCGCATTAGGCGTTGTTGGTGACTGATTGAATAAATCCTGAAGTCCCGGATTTCCGTTTCCTGAATCTACCAAAACACCTAAAACCGCATAAGAATTATCTAGCGATCGATTTACAAAATGAATTTCCATCTTACTGTAAGCTCCGTTAATGGTATGCTCACTGCTGTAATGAAAATGGAAATTAACCAGATTATATTGCTTTCCGCCGACTGAAATATAATTGTTGAAACTGTCTGCCCCCGCAACATTTACTCTTAGGTTTTCACCTTCATTATTCGCTACTGAATTTAAAGTAACTGCTCCATAATGAATATTTGGGTCATTACTTTTAAATGGAATCAGGTTTGAAGTAATAATGTCGATTGGAGTTTGAGATTCTGCAACCGCAGAAGAGAAATCTGAAGTGACGATGGGCGTACTGATGAGATCTGATGGATAAGAAGCCAAGATGTGGTTTTCATCATCTTCTTTACTACAAGCCATTAAAAACAATTGAGCAGAGATAAGAACAATGCCTACTTTCCCTACTCTAGCCGCTGAATTTTTCAGCACTAAAAAGAATTTTTTTTCTGTTATCATTTGCGTTAAACTATTAAGTATATATTTTTTTAACAACACAAATGTAAATACAGTTTTGAAGAAAACGGATTGAGTAAAATCAAATTTAATTACATTTTAATGAACTATAAAAAGGTTAAAAATCAATTCAATACATCTTGAAAAATGATTTTAAATTTAAAAATTAAATAAAAATATCAATTATCATTAATACTAATTATTGATTTGAAAATAATCGTTTCAAGCAAAAATAAAAATCCGCTCCTCGAAAGGAACGGATTTTATTATAATCATTGCAAAGTATGCAATTATCACACTTTAATTTCTACGTCAACTCCTGAAGGAAGTTCTAATTTCATTAGAGCATCAACAGTTTTAGAAGAAGAAGAGTAGATATCCATTAGTCTCTTGTGAGCTGATAATTGGAACTGCTCTCTTGCTTTCTTGTTTACGTGCGGAGATCTCAACACCGTGAAGATTCTCTTGTTCGTTGGCAATGGAATCGGTCCGTTTACAACAGCACCGGTAGCCTTTACCGTTTTTACGATTTTCTCAGCAGACTTGTCTACCAAATTGTAATCGTAAGATTTTAGTTTTATTCTGATTCTTTGTGACATTTCTTGTACTTTAAAAATTAACCTTTTGCTTTAGCGATGATTTCTTCAGCAACGTTTTGAGGAGTAGCTTGGTATTTCTCTAATTCCATAGAAGAAGTAGCTCTTCCTGATGAAAGTGTTCTTAGAGTTGTAACATATCCAAACATTTCAGAAAGTGGAACTGAACCTTTGATTACAACAGCACCGTTCTTTTCTTCCTGACCACTGATCGTACCTCTTCTCTTGTTAAGGTCACCAATGATGTTACCCATATATTCTTCCGGAGTTACAACCTCCAGTTTCATAATAGGTTCCATAATAACCGGCTTAGCAGCACGTCCCGCTTCTTTGAATCCTAATTTTGCAGCCATTTCGAAAGAAAGAGCATCAGAATCCACCGCGTGGAAAGATCCATCCTTAAGAGTAACTTTAATACCTTCAACTTCGAAACCAGCCAATGGACCGTTTTTCATTGCAGCTTTAAAGCCTTTTTCAATAGCAGGAACAAATTCTCTCGGAACGTTACCACCTTTGATCTCATTGATGAATTCTAAACCAACTTTACCTTCGTCTGCAGGTCCTAGTTCAAATACAATATCAGCAAATTTACCTTTACCACCAGATTGTTTTTTGTAAACCTCTCTGTGTTGAGCAACTTTTGTTAAGTTTTCTTTGTATTCTACCTGAGGTTGTCCTTGGTTTACTTCAACCTTGAACTCTCTTTTCATACGGTCTACAATGATATCTAAGTGAAGCTCACCCATACCAGAGATGATCGTTTGTCCAGAAGCCTCGTCAGTTCTTACCGTAAACGTAGGATCTTCTTCAGCCAATTTAGCTAGAGCGTTACCCATTTTATCTTGGTCAGCTTTAGTTTTAGGCTCAACAGCGATACCAATTACGGGATCAGGGAAAACCATAGATTCAAGAATGATCGGGTTTTTCTCATCACACATCGTATCACCAGTTTTGATAGATTTGAAACCTACAGCAGCACCAATATCTCCAGCTTCGATATATTCTACTGGGTTTTGCTT
>DKLU01000307.1:12971-18596 GCA_002455915.1 Chryseobacterium sp. UBA6632 | reverse complement strand
TTGCGTTCTAAAAACGAATTGAAGTTTAAGGATATTCCTAAATTCAACAAAATCAGAAGAGATTTAGCATTATTGATTGATAAGAATATAAACTATCAGGATCTTTATCAGACGGCTAAAAAGAACAAATCTCCTTATATTAAAAATATCAACTTGTTTGATGTATATGAAGGAAAAAATCTTCCGGAAGGAAAGAAATCTTACGCCATGAGTTTTGAACTTCTAAATGAAGAAAAAACATTGGAAGAAAAAGAAATTGCTTCTGTAATGGATTCTTTAATCAAATCTTTTGAAAAAGAATTCGGTGCAGAATTAAGAGGATAATTTTTATTAAAATATATCATAGAAACGGGCTTTTAAAGTCCGTTTTTTGTTTTGTGATGCCTTGACTTTGCTTGTAATACTTTATCATGAATTTATAAACGAAAAGTATTAGCGATGTCATGCTGAGCCTGTCGAAGCATCTATTTTTAATGGAAATTGAGTCTAAAATTTCCTATGATTTAAAGTGAAAAACAATCTTAAAAGAATAATAAAATTCACCGAAAACCGTTTAAATAATTTAATTTACGTAAATTTGGTTTAAATCAATAAAGGAAAAATGAAAAATCTTTTTTTAAGTATAGGTGCGGCTGTAGTTTTGGCATCATGTGGGACAATGACGAGTGCTTCGGCTTCTAAAGTTGGTAAAGCACAACCTTCATTATCCAGTACAAAATGGACTTTGGCTGATAATGTGAAAGGTAAAGTTCCGTCACTTAATATTGAAGGAGAAAAAATCAGCGGAAATGCGGGATGTAATAATTATTTTGGGACTGCAAAAGTAGACCCTTCAAGCGGTAATTTTTCTTCAGGTGCATTAGGATCAACAAAAATGGCTTGCGACAACATGAGCGTGGAGCAAAACTTCATGGATATGGTTGGGAAAGCTAACAAATATGTAGTTTCAGGAAATACTTTGGAACTGTATAAAGATAATCTTTTACTATTGAAATTCAATAAAGCGGAATAAAAAAACAAAAGGAACTCAATTTGAGTTCCTTTTTTATGTTTTGATTGTTAATTATTCTTCGTCCTCCTCTTCGTCGTACTTAGCTAATTCTTCATCACACCATTTGAAAGCAGCTTCTACCACTTTAGTAGCCTCATCTGCCATCGTTTCTTCATCATCACCTTCCAAATCATCTAACCACTCAACTTCTTCTTCCTCTACGTTTAAGATAAATCTTGGGTATTCTGTATGAACCACGAATAAATCTTCTGGAAATTCCGAATTATCTGCTAATAAAAACTTTGGTAATTTCATTTTTTTAATGTTTTAACTTTAAATCAAAGATAATAAAATTATTGATATTTGTTCTTGTCGATTTTAATTTTTTGTAAAACTTTGTAACGCGTTAAGGTAGTTCTCTTAAGACTGTCTTCCGGTTTGAAAGTTACCCTGATTTGTGGGTTTACGGTACTCAGCAATTCCGCAACCTGAATTTTTTCAAGGTCTTCTTCTGTTTCGAGATAAAATTGTAAAGGAACCTTATCTAATTTTTCAGCCTGTAAAAACTCCTTTGCTGCTTTTCTGTTTTCAAGATAATTTCCCTTGGAAAGCCATGTGAAGATCATCCCAGTCATTAAACTTAAAAATCCGATCACATACACTTTTGTATTAAAGATTTGGAACATTTTTTTGAAATAAACCAACCATATCGGAAAGCTGAAAGGCGCCATCAATCGATAGTCTATCGCATTTACAGAATAAAAATATTGTACAAAATAAGAGCACGCAATAGCAGAAACTCCAATTACGATGAAGAAAGATTCTGTATTTGAAAGTTTTTTCTTTATAAACAAGAATATGATTAAAAGTATATTTAATAGTCCGATTCCGTAAATTCCATAATTAACGATTCCTCCTCCCGGATTTGCAATATGAACAAAAGGATTAAAAGTAGTACATAAACCCTGAAATAATTGAACCAAAAGCTCAGGAGTAGTATGCAATCCCATATTGAGGTTTTGCCCAATATAATCTTCGTTAAAATAGTCAATAAAGAGAAATTTATACAGAACAATAAAAATAAAACCGATAATTCCTGAAATGATAAAACTTGAGGCAAATTTTCTTTTCCAGTAAAGCAATCCGAAAAGTCCGGTTCCTCCCACAATGAAAAGTCCGGTATATCGAATGTTATAAATGGCAATTAAACTTAATGAAAGATAAATAATACCTTCTAATTTCCCGATTTTATCCTTAATAACAAGCATGGATGAGTAGAGTAGAAGCAGTACAAAAGGCAATGTTAATGCCTCGCTCATCGTAAAAGAGTAAATAGATAAAAAGCTGAATAATGAGCTTACAACAATCGCTTCTTTGAAATAAAAATTTTTCTTCCAGGCAAAGAGAATGATGAAAAGAAATGCTAAAATTCCAATGAGTTTACTTCCCCAAAATTCATCAAAACCAAAAAAAGTGAAAAATTTGATTGCTGCAGGATAACCCGCCGGAGTAATGGTATTATCAATTTCCGGAAGTCCGTGAGCAAATCTCATATATCGTATAGAATCCGGGCTTACTCTTCCTTTTTCGTTCAGTAAAAAACGTAAAATGGTCATCACTAAAGTAATGATGACCATTGATATTTGTATATATTTTTCTTTAATTTTTATCAAGGTTGCAGTTATTAGGTTAGAGATTGCGGGTTTTGTGGCCCAAATTTATAACTTATAAAGCACAACTTAAAAATTATTTTGAAAACATTTTTGCTACTTTTTCTGCTTTTTTACTTTCAGAGTAGTCATAAAAACCTTCGCCTGATTTTACGCCTAATTTCCCTGCCATTACCATGTTTACCAATAATGGGTTGGGTGCATATTTCGGATTTTTGAAACCGTCATACATCACGTTTAAGATCGCTAAACAAACATCAAGACCGATAAAATCTGCCAATTGAAGAGGTCCCATCGGGTGTGCCATTCCCAATTTCATTACCGTATCAATTTCTTCAACTCCTGCCACGCCGTTGTAAAGCGTTTCGATAGATTCGTTGATCATTGGCATTAGGATTCTGTTGGCTACAAATCCTGGATAATCATTTACTTCCACAGGAACTTTTCCTAAAGTTTTGCTCATTTCGTAAATTAATTCAAAAGTTTCTTTAGAAGTAGAATATCCCTTTATAATTTCAACCAATTTCATGATTGGAACGGGATTCATAAAGTGCATTCCGATTACTTTATCTGCCCTTTTGGTAGCGGCAGCAATTTTGGTAATAGAAATAGAGGATGTATTGGTTGCCAAAATACAGTTTTCAGGTGCAAATTCATCCATCTGACCGAAAATTTTCAACTTTAATTCCTGATTTTCAGTAGCTGCTTCCACGATAAGATCCGCAGATCCTACAGCATCTTGTAAAGCCGTGAAAGAGGTGATATTTCCTAAAGTTTCTGTTTTTTGTTCTTCTGTAAGGTTACCCTTTGCAATTAATCTGTCAAGATTTGTAGTAATGGTCTTTAAGCCTCTGTCTAAAGCATCTTGGGATACATCTACCAAATTTACTTTAAAACCACTTTGTGCGAAAGTGTGAGCGATACCATTTCCCATGGTTCCTGCTCCGATAACTACAATGTTTTTGATCATTTTTCCTTATTTAGTTATATAGATAGTTAAGTTTTTTGCGTTGGCTAGATCTTTATTGGAAACAATCGTAACCTCTTCAAAATTGACGATTCCATCCTGATTTTGCTTTCTTTTTGCATTCTGAGAAAGCACTGCAGCCTGAAGTCCTTTGATGAAAGCAGGTCTCTGTGTTTTAGAAAGAGCATCGATCCCGATATATAAATTGAATTCACCTTCTCTTCCAAGTCCAGATTGCTTCAAGACTTCAATTGATTTTATTTTGTTCTTTTTCTGAAATTGGTTTACATAATTCATTACTGGATCTGTGGACGGAGTTCCGCAACAGATGCTTCCGTACCCAATCTGTAGATAGCTTTGCCCTTTCTGCGCAAATGAAAATGCAAAACAGAAAATAGCGATTGTTAAAAATATCTTTTTCATAATGAAATTTACTTTTATGAAGATTTTACTGCTTTAAAAATAAGCTTAAAATTCTATTTATTAAAATAGTCGAAAACGACTTTAGAAATATCTGAAATAACCTTGCAGTTTACCACATCAGATTCAGTGGAATTGCTTATAAATACGGCAATTGCGTAATGTTTTCCATTAGGTAGCGTCACAATTCCCATATCATTTTCAGCCACTGTCAAATCATTATCATACTTCCCGGAAGATCCCGTTTTATGAGCTGTAATTCCTTTTGGAAGCTGTTCTTTCAACTTATTTGTTCCGGTAGAAGTATTCAGCATGATATTGTACAGATAATCTGTGGATTTTTTGGAAAGTATTTTTCCGTCATAGAATTTTTTAAGCAAAGCAACCGCAGAATTGGTGGTGCTGTAGTTTTTGTATTGATTTTTCCAGTCTTTATGCATTTCGTCTTCATTTACTTTAATCTGAAAACCTTTTACACCTTTAGAATCCATGAATTTTTGAACCGTTTGAGGTCCGCCAATTAACTTCAATAAAAAATCACAACCGTTATTATCACTCCACGCAACCGTGTAATCAATGATTTCGCCTAAACTCAGCGTAATATCTCCTTTCGGATATTTCTTTTTGATGGGCGACCAGGTATTAGCTAATAATTCAGATTCTTTTAATGTATATTTCTGATTTAACGATAATTTTCCTTTATCCACCAAATCCAGAACCGCACAGGCAATATGAAACTTAAAAACACTTAAAGTCGGTAGATTTTTATCACCGTTTTTATTGTATTTAAAGTTGTTTTCAAAGCCTAAAACAGAAACTCCGACCGTCGCTTTTTTATCTTTTATAATGGAAATGATTTTCTGATCTAAAACCGACTGTTGCGCGAATGTAAACATCGAAATCAAAAGAAATAACAGGCTTATTTTTTTCATAATATTTTGTTTAAAAATAAATCCCTCTTAGAAACTAAAAGGGATTTGCAATTTAAGCTATTTCTTATTTTACTTCAAAATAATTAAGGTTTACACCATCATTTTCAAAAAATATTCGGATTTTATTTTCTCCTTTTTTAAGGTTTAAACCTTTAGCAGAAACGGTTTTCCAGATTTCATTTCCGCCGGTAGAATTTAATGAAAAAGTTGCCAGTTGTTTTCCGGAAGCATCTTCAATTCTGATCTTTGCATTGTTATTGCTCGAATATCTGATGTCAAAACCATAGGCTTTATCGGCTTTTGCATTGATGGTGTACTGAAGCCATTCTCCTTTTTCAGTTTTTCCGACATAATATTTGTTGGTGATTTTATCCTTACAAAGGTAAATATCAACGCCGTCATTTCTCATCTGATTTCCTGAATTCCATTCAGATCTTTTAGCCGGATCGCTTACCCAAAGATTTACGTAATCATTATCCTGATATGCAGATCCAATTCTTCCCAAATCATATTCCGAAGCGAAAACTCTTCCCGGAACGACATGATTTTTAAATGGTTTTGTAGAGGCATCCGTTGTCTGCCTGAACATCGCATCAATCACATCATTTTTAATTTCCGTATTACTGAATTTATAATTGTCAGCAA
>DKLU01000307.1:12564-12865 GCA_002455915.1 Chryseobacterium sp. UBA6632 | reverse complement strand
TTCATCAAAGCTTTTGTTGCAAATTCTTTAGATGGTTTTTCACCACCATTTTTCCAATAATCCAATAGTTTTTGATATTCAGGCGTAATTTTTACGTTTGTAATTCCGGCAATATTGTCTATTTTTTTCATTGGCCAGAATGCGTAACCTATATTATGTTTGTTCAAAAGCTGAATCAGTTCTGTAAACCAAACGTTCGAATTTTCCCCCGTTTCTCCCAGCCAAATCGGGATATTATGCTTTTCTCTTAACTCTAAAATAGGTTTCAAAGTTGCGTCATCATTATTATTCCAATATTTAT
>DKLU01000307.1:7076-12358 GCA_002455915.1 Chryseobacterium sp. UBA6632 | reverse complement strand
GCTAAATACCAGATTTTTATCCCAAAGCGGAGTCAGCCCGTTATAATTATTTCCCCAGCCGTTTCCCTCAAGAATAACGATGTGCTTTTTATCAACCGTACGAATGGCTTCTGTAATATCTTTTTGCAGCTTCCAAAGTGGAGCATTCGACATTTCATCGGTTCCGTTCGGGTTTTTTCCTGTGAAATTAATGTTGGGTTCATTTATTAAATCATACCCACCAATCCAAGGCTCATCTTTATATCTTTCCGCTAATTTTTTCCAGAGAGCAATGGTTTTTTTCTGATTTTCTTCGCTTTCCCAAAGAGATGGTTTAGATTTATCATTATCAGAAATATTGACGTCATTTCCCTGTCCGCCAGGTACGGCGTGAAGATCGAGGATGAGATATAATTTATTGTCGGCGCACCATTTCAAAAGATCATCCGTCATTTTAAAACCTTCTTCCAGCCACGTGTTTTGTCCTTTTACAGGCTCTTTTTCAATCGGTAAAGTATATAGGTTATAATGCATCGGAAGCCTGATCGAATTGAAACCTGCTTTCTTTAAAAAATCAATATCCTGCTTCGTGATACCGTTTTTCAGATAGGCTTTGTAGAAGTTTTCCATTCCATCTCTACCGATCAGTTCAGCAATTTTTTCTTTGATTTTGTATTGCGGGCCGGCAAAGTCTGCCGTTTTCAGCATATATCCTTCCTGCAGCATCCATCCCCCTAGGCCAAGGCCTCTGAGCTGAATGTTTTCTCCTTTATCATTAACAATTTTTTGACCATCCGTTTTTAATAATTGCGATGTCCCAAATTGAGACAATAATAAAGCGGATATTAGAATGGCTCTTTTCATAGTAGTTTTAATTTATTTGAGTATTAGGGATTGTTTAAAGAATGATAATTTAAAGTATCAACAAATATATTTAAAATTATTGAATGAAAATTAAAAAATAGTAAAAGAAAAATTTATCTCTTGAATTTACTTAAATGATTAATAATTTTTCAGATTAAGCCTTGATTTAAAATAAAACAAACTGTCTACAATAGCAGACAGTTTGTGTATATTAATTTTAATATTTCGATTAAAAATTATGAAATCAGCTTCATAATTTGCAATGCTATTTTCAATGCTTCGGTTCCATCTTCAATAGAAACTTCTACATTTTTATTTTCGGTAATAGAATCTGCGAAAGAATTTAATTCATCCAAAATGGCATTATTCGACTGAATATTTGGATATTCAAACAAAATCTGATTTTTTTCACCATCTGCATTTTCAATAATCATATCAAATGGAGTAGGGTGCTCAGGAGCATCTTTCATTCGGATCACTTCTGCTTTTTTCTCAAGAAAATCAACAGAAATATAAGCGTCTTTCTGGAAAAATCGACTTTTTCTCATGGCTTTCATCGAAATTCTTGAAGTCGTAAGATTGGCAACACAACCGTTTTCAAACTCGATTCTTGCATTTGAAATATCTGGAGTTTTACTCACTACACAAACTCCGCTTGCATGAATATTTTTAACTTTAGATTTTACAATGCTTAATAAAATATCCAAATCATGAATCATCAGATCTAAAACCACAGAAACATCCGTTCCGCGAGGATTGAATTCCGCCAGTCTGTGGATTTCAATAAACATCGGTTCTTTGATGTATTCCTTTGTTGCGATAAATGCAGGGTTATACCTTTCAACATGTCCAACCTGTGCCTTAATTCCGTTTTCCCGACATTTGCGAAGAATTTCTTCAGCCTGTTCAAGCGTTTGTGTTACCGGCTTTTCAATAAAGAAATGAAGTCCTTTTTCAATCGCTTTCAATGCATAATCATAATGATAAAGCGTGGGAGTCACGATATCCAGCATATCGATCTGATCCAGCAAATCATCAAAATTTTCAAAATATTTATATCCGAATTCGGCCTCTAATTTTTTTCCGTTTTCTACATCTTTATCATGGAAACCTACAAATTCATATTTATCTGACTGATTCAGAAGTCGTAAATGTATTTTTCCTAAATGTCCGGCTCCTACCAAACCTGCTTTTAACATAGCTGTATTAAATTTCTGTAAAGATAATGATTTTAGGTATTGGGCAATAGATGATAGGTTTTAGGTTGATAAATTATGAATGTTTTTTTACTTTTGTAAAAACTGTAACCTATAACCTAACAGCTACCATCTAAATGACGCAGGATTCGTTTGTACATAAAGGAAAAAGAAAGATTTTAGTAGATTATCTTCGAAACAGGATTGGGATTTCTGATGAAAATGTACTTTCGGCAATGAATCAGGTTCCGAGACACCTTTTTATCGAAAGTATTTTTGAAGATTATGCCTATGAAGACCGTGCCTTCCCGATTCTGGCACATCAAACCATTTCGCATCCGTCTACTGTTGCCGAACAATCTGAACTTTTACAAGTAAGGGAAGGGGAGAAAGTTCTTGAAATCGGAACCGGTTGTGGTTATCAGACTGCTGTTCTTTTAGCAATGAAAGCCCATGTTTATACCGTTGAAAGGCAAAAAGATCTGTTTGATTTTTCAAAGAAGAAACTGCGCGAAATGCATTTGTATCCGAAATTCCAAAGCTTTGGAGATGGTTTTGCTGGACTTCCGACTTTTGCACCTTTCGACAGAATTATTGTCACTTGCGGTGCTTCCGTTTTACCAACAGAATTATTAAAACAATTGAAAGTAGGCGGAAAAATGGTTATTCCTTTAGGTCCGACCGATGAGCAGGTTTTATACCGATTTACTAAAGTTTCCCCGACTGAATTTGAAAAAGAAGAATTTGGAGCGTATAAATTTGTTCCAATGTTGGGTAGCACAAATCAATAATATGTTTTACAAAGTAAATATTATAATTCAATAGGAACGGGCTTTAGCTCGTTGGCATAATCAAATTTTCGTTGTTTGGCTTTAGCCTAAACTTATTTTACAGGATTATTTCATAATATTATAAGATAATTAAGGTAAAATGAATTCCGATATCCAAAATTATAATGAATCCCAATCAGAATCTGATCAGATGATTTGCGAAAAATTATCAGAACTCATCAATGAAAATCTGACTGATGCGAAATCAAAAATATGGCATGCTCATCCCGTTTGGTTTTTAGATGAAAATCCAATTGTAGGCTATAGCAAGCAAAAGAAAGGAATTCGATTGATGTTTTGGAGCGGAAAATCATTTAACGAAGAATTTTTAAATATACAAGGCGAAAAATTTCAGGATGCCTCAGTTTTTTATAATGATATTGCTGAAGTGAATGAAAATGATATTAAAAGAAGTCTTGAAAAATCAAAGGAAATTCAGTGGGATTATAAAAATCTTGTCAAAAGAAAAGGAGAACTGATTCTGATAAAAAAATAAATATTAAGAAAGGTTCGGAATGATAATTGAATTCAAAAAAATAGAATTTATTTAATAATAATGAACGTTTTGAATGACAATCAATTTTTATATATTAAAGTTAAATAGAACCTTACTTTTTTAGGAGTGAGGTTTTTTATTTGAAAATAGTAATCAAAATAATAACAAAATAGAATGAAAGTTTTCGTAAACAAAAGAATTCCCGAGATAGGAATCAACATGCTGAAAGATGCGGGATTAGAAGTATTCATCCCCGAACATGAAACTTTATCACATGATGAATGGTTAAGCTACTGCAAAGAAAACGATGCAATTTTAAGCGTTGGAGGTGCATTTAAATACGATCAGGATTTCTTCAACGAATGCCCGAATATCAAAACAATTGCTTTGTATTCCGTAGGATTTGATCATGTTGATATTAAAGAAGCCAACCAAAGACATATTCCCATCGGAAATACACCGGATGTGTTAAGCAAAGCGACTTCCGATGTTGCCTTTTTATTAATGCAATCGGTTGCAAGAAGAGCAAGTTTTAATTTTGAGAAAGTAAAAAGCGGAAATTGGGGCGATTTTGATCCGCTTCATGCGTTAGGTCAGGAACTGTACGGAAAAACATTAGGTATTTTTGGATTGGGCAGAATTGGCTTTGAGATGGCTAAAAAAGCTCAGAAAGCATTTGATATGAATATTATTTATCACAATCGCCATCATAATGAAGAAGCAGAAAGAGAACTCAATGCAAAATATGTTTCGTTTGATGAACTCATCGAGCAGTCCGATGTTTTAAGTATTCATGCGAATTTCAGACCTGAACAGAAAGAATTATTCAATGCTTCTATTTTCGAAAAAATGAAACCGAATGCTATTTTTATAAACACGGCGAGAGGTGGTTTCCATAATCAGAAAGACCTGTATGATGCTTTGGCTGAACATAAGATCTGGGGTGCCGGACTGGATGTAACGAATCCTGAACCGATTTTCAAAGACGATCCTATTTTGGAACTTTCCAATGTTTGTGTTTTGCCTCATATCGGTTCTGCGACTATTGAAGCCCGCGACGGAATGGCAAGACTAGCCGCTGAAAATATTATTGCCTATTCAAAAGGAGAGAAACTGCCACATTGTGCGAATCCTGAAGTGTATAATCATTAATATGAGTTTTATAGGCTGGAAGATGGAAGCAGGAGGTTGATTTTGAAAGACGCTTTTAAAACTTCCAGCTTCAATCTTCCATCTTCCAGCCGATAACCTCATTTCTAAATCAAAAAATTAAAATTTCATTTAAATTTTAATTTTCATTGAACTTGGAATCATTTTTGAGAATTATAAATCACACTAAAATATTAATATTATGATACCAGAAGATAATCCTAAAGAACAGGAAAGAAAATTAGAACAAATGGATTATAATCCAAACGAAGATATTTTCAATCAGGAAAAACATATTCCCCTAGATGGCGACGGACATCCGATTTTTAATGAAAATGACGATGATGACAAAATCGATAAAGGACTAGATATTCCAGGCGTTGATGACGATGATAAAATGGAGGAAATTGGTTCCGAAGATGAAGAAAATAATTATTGGAGCCTAAGTGACAATGATGATGATCATGAAGAAGAAAATGATGATGTTTTAACTTAAAAGTTCTCACTTTATATAAATGACCTTGCTGAATTTCGGTAAGGTTTTTTTGTTAAATTTATAGATGTTTTTAACCACAAAAATTCCCCTCCCTTGGAGGGTGGATTCGACCAAAGGAAGAAGACGGGGTGGTTCATCTTGACAATCCCTGAAAACTACCCTTCACATGATGCACAAACCACCCCGTCAAAAATTCTTTGAATTTTTGCCATCTCTTCATGGAAGGGGAATTTTTGAGTCTTTATTTATAGACTAATTCCTAATTCCTAATT
>DKLU01000307.1:0-7054 GCA_002455915.1 Chryseobacterium sp. UBA6632 | reverse complement strand
AATTTTCGCCACCCCTCCAAAGGAGGGGAATTTACTATACAATTCAATTTTCACACATTATTTGCACGAGTTTTCCAAATTGAATATCTTTAAAACTTTCAATTTTAATAATATTTAACGTTAAACATAGAACTTTAAACTGTAATATGACATTCCAGGAACAGATACAACAAGGCATCCCAAGCCAATTGCCGCAGCCAAAACCATACGAAACCAATATCAATCATGCTCCGAAACGTAAGGAGATTTTAGGAGAAGAAGAGAAAAAATTAGCGTTGAAGAATGCTTTACGTTATTTCGAACCTCAATTTCATGCAGAATTATTGCCTGAATTCAAGGAAGAATTAGAAAAATATGGAAGAATTTACATGTATCGTTTTCGTCCGAATTATGAAATGAAAGCGAGAGATATTGCCGAATATCCCGGAAAATCTGAGCAGGCAAAAGCCATTATGCTGATGATTCAGAATAATCTGGACTATGCAGTCGCGCAACACCCTCATGAATTGATTACGTATGGTGGAAACGGTGCGGTTTTCTCGAATTGGGCTCAGTATCTTTTGACAATGAAATATCTGTCGGAAATGACGGATGAGCAAACATTAACCATGTATTCCGGGCATCCGATGGGGTTATTTCCTTCTCATAAAGATGCTCCAAGAGTTGTTGTAACCAACGGAATGATGATCCCGAATTATTCTAAACCCGATGATTGGGAGAAATTCAATGCGCTGGGCGTGACGCAATACGGACAAATGACCGCAGGATCTTATATGTACATCGGTCCACAGGGCATTGTTCACGGAACAACGATTACGGTGTTGAATGCTTTCAGAAAAATTAATAAAGAACCAAAAGGCGGATTATTCGTAACGTCAGGATTAGGCGGAATGTCCGGAGCTCAGCCGAAAGCAGGAAATATTGCGGGTTGCGTTACGGTCATTGCAGAAGTCAATCCAAAGATTACAAAAATTCGTCACGATCAGAAATGGGTGAATGAAATTCATGAAAACATTGATGAATTGGTAGAAAGAGTTAGAAAAGCTCAAGGAAATCAGGAAACGGTTTCGTTGGCTTATCTTGGAAATATTGTTGAGGTGTGGGAAAAGTTTGACCAAGAGAATTTAAGAATTGATATCGGTTCAGATCAGACTTCGCTTCACAATCCTTGGGCGGGCGGTTATTATCCTGTCGGACAAACGTTTGAAGAATCCAATATCATGATGGCCGAAGATCCTGAATTATTCAAAGAAAAAGTTCAGGAAACGTTGAGAAGACACGCAGCAGCCATCAATAAACATACAGAAAAAGGAACCTATTTCTTCGATTACGGAAACGCGTTTTTGTTGGAAGCATCAAGAGCCGGAGCCGATGTAATGGCAGAAAATCCTACGTTGGGAAGAGAATTTAAGTTCCCTTCTTATGTTCAGGATATAATGGGGCCGATGTGTTTTGATTACGGTTTCGGGCCTTTCCGTTGGGTTTGTACAAGCGGAAAGCCGGAAGATCTACAGAAAACAGACGAAATTGCCTGCAACGTTTTAGAAGAAATGATAAAAAACTCTCCTGAAGAAATCCAACAGCAGATGAAGGATAATATTCAGTGGATTAAAGGAGCGCAGGAAAATAAATTGGTTGTAGGGTCACAAGCGAGAATTTTATACGCCGATGCAGAAGGAAGGATGAAAATTGCAGAAGCTTTCAACAAAGCCATTAAGAACGGCGAGATCGGAGCGGTAGTTTTGGGTAGAGATCATCACGATGTTTCGGGCACAGATTCGCCTTACAGAGAGACTTCCAATATTTATGACGGTTCGAGATTCACGGCAGATATGGCGATTCACAATGTGATTGGCGACAGTTTCCGTGGGGCGACGTGGGTTTCCATTCACAATGGAGGTGGCGTTGGCTGGGGCGAAGTGATCAACGGTGGTTTCGGAATGCTGCTCGATGGAAGCGATGATGCCGACAGAAGATTAAAATCAATGCTTTTCTGGGACGTAAACAACGGAATTTCAAGACGAAGCTGGGCAAGAAATGAAGGCGCTGTTTTCGCCATCAAAAGAGCCATGGAAACAGAACCCAATCTGAAAGTTACCCTTCCGAATTTTGTAGACGATAGTTTGTTTTAACATACTTTGTCAAAGTTTAAATCTTTGACAAAGTTTTCCAATACAAAAACCTGCTGTGAGGCAGGTTTCTTTGTTTTATATTATTGAATAATATTTGTCTTTACGCTGTGTGAGTATCTTGCTCGTACCCTTATTTATGGGTGCACGAGCTTGGAAGCTCGCGCTAGCAGGGGCAGAACCGAATCTAAAAGTAACGCTTCCTAATTTTGTGGATGAAAGTTTATTTTAAAACTTTTTAGATATTGAAAAACCTGCTTAAAAGCAGGTTTTTTGAATCAAACATAAGTTTAATTTATTCAAGAAACTTGATATGCATTAATTAAAAATATGATTCTTAGACTATAATTTATCTATAAGATCTTCTAAAGCAGTTTTCGTTTCCTCTGGCAAATATGGATTTAATTCGGTGTCTTGTTCAATTATACCTTGTACGTCATTAAACGTATCTACTTCGATTTTCTCTAAACGAAAATAATTATACGTATAATTCCCTTTATCAGTTTTTCTAATGTATTTTATCAGTTTTTTATTATTTCTAATTGTTACTTCATAATCAATGTGTTCAAAGTAATTATCAAAATTAGGATGTATAAAGTAATATTTACTTGCATCTTTATAGAGGGGTTTGATCTTGGCAATGTCAACAATAAAATCAATCCTGTCATTCTTTATACTCATATTACATCTTTTACATGATATGTTCATATTTTCAATATCAAACATATATTCCTGAAATAGGGCATTGCCTTTTGGAAGAATGTGTTCAATATCTATTACCATATTGAATTCATCTTGAAAATCTCTCTTGCAATAGCAACATTGCTCACAACCATTTGTTCTATAATGAGTCTTAATTCTTCTCTTTATTGAATCTAGTAATTTATTTTTCCAAACATCTCCGCTTTCAGCTTTTGCCTGTTCAATTATCTGAGTTTCATCGCCTGTGTAAATCATTTAATAATAATTATTTGCCAATTCTAAAATTCCATCTAATGCTTCTTTTTGCCTTGAGTCATATGAGTTATTTTTTAATTCCATTATAATATTTTCAAAATCTATATATGTAAGCCTACCTTCTGATAACAAATTAAATTTTTCAATTATAAACTGGGAAATAAATCTATTTTCTGGTGTTGTCACGTCAAAATAATTATCATAAATCTCTTCTACATTTTTTAGATCTTTCTGTTGCTTTATAAACCCGCCGTATGATTTTCCTTTAAAAATATTAACATTTTTCATATTTAATTCAGCTCCATTAATTATTAAAGGAGAGTGAGTCGCAATTATTATTTTTGGTTGGTAAAAATAAAATAAGTCAATTACTTTTTTAACATATTCTATTTGCCATTTCGGATGAAGACTGTTTTCAGGCTCGTCGATTATAATTACAGATCCATTTCGGATATTAATACTAATATATATTAATGATGCAATTAATGTTAATTCACCTGAACTCGCATCATTTAACAGAAAAAAATCATCATTCTTAAATAGAGTTATATCTATTTTATTTAAAACATTTATTTTTTTTAGTTTGTTCTCATATTTAATAATTTTAAGAAATATTCGATTTTTTTGATTTTCATAGTCATTATTTTTACTCAAATCTAATTTAAATTTGCCGTTATTCTGATTTTGTAATTCAAATGAATTATCTAATGAAAACAATAAATCTTCTTTTTCATTAGGATTAAAATTATTTGACATTAAAATCAATTCTCTGTAGTCTGGATTTAGGTTATCTACTTTAAATTCTATAATCGGATGGAAGTTTATATAATTGAAAACATTGGAAAGATTAAAAAAAACTTTAGAATCATAACTGTTTAAAGCATTTATCAATTCTATAATTGAACGTTTAACAATGTTTTTTCCTCTTGAACTTTTAAGTAATTTGGCTTTAGATGATTTTACTGTAAATTTATCGTAGATGGTATTTGCTATACAAATAACTGATGTTCGTTTATTTAAGTGATGTTTTGCAATTTCATTTAAATAAGTACTTTTTCCGCTTCCGTTTACTCCTACAATAATATTAACATCTTCATCTGATATTGAGTTTTCAAATAACTCAATGTTTTCATTATTATTAAAAAAGAACATTTTTTATTGGTTAAAAGTTAAGAGTGTCAAATATAATAATTAATAGGAACACCTTTAAAATTAAAAAACAAATTTTTCAATTTGCTAATTTTAAGAAGGTCATAAAGAAGTGTTATAAAAACAGCCCAATCAAAACTACCCGTATCCGCAGAACCTCACAAACACCCTTAAAACAAATCTCCTGCATCTGCATTTTGTTTAAAACAAGGTTGTTTGTAATCTCCTGTAATTGCATGAGGTCTCCCACAAGTTGCGGGGCACTTCATGCAGTTGCATTTTATTTCCCACAAAATGTTTTAAACTAAATGCAGAATTATTTTTATTTGTTTTAGGTAATCAATGCCTATTTAATAAATAAAACACATTTGCATTATGAAAATCTCGTTAGTTAGATTAAACACTAAAGATCTTGCGACTTTAGCACAAAGAATTATTTCAAATTCTCAATCGGGAAAATATCCTGTTATTACCAATCGTCCACTTGTAACGGCTTTAGAAACTTCATATACCGAATACGACAAGGTGTATACGAAGCAGGTCTATAGCGGAAAAGGGACGGATGTTGCCACGGCAGATCATGAAAGAGATTTGGCGTACACCAATCTCAAAGGTTTTCTGAACGGTTATAGAATGCTGACTTCTGTACCCAATTATCAGTTGGCGGAGGACTTGTATGGCGTATTTAAGACTTTTGGATTGGATCTGGATCGTTTAAGTTATTCTTCGCAAGCGGCTCAAATGAAAAAGCTGATTGAAGCATTAGAGACTGCTGAAAATCAACACAAAATCACGCTTCTTTATTTAGACACTGCTTTTACGGAGATGAAATCTAAGCAGGCAGCTTTCGAAACTCTGTTTGCAGAACAGGCAGAAGCGAATGCAGACCTTCGACTAATGACCAGCGCATCGGCCATTCGAAAGGATTTGGAGAAAACGCTGAAGGCTTACCTCAATCTCGTAACGGTAATGAAAGAGGTTCCGGGTTGGGAACTTTTCTATCGCGATACGAACGAGCAGGTAAAGGCTGCGAAAAATTCTGAACTTAATAAGAAAGATCAAACTCCTAATTCAGCTAAAATTTAAGTTATTCAAAACCTGCTTTATGCGGGTTTTATTTTTACTTATATTCATTGATTTAGCCCGTTATGCATTTTGCAAAAGTTTGGCATTAGATGAGTCAGTTCGAGTGTTTTTTTCGTAACAAAGTGGAGAAAAAATGTATCGAGAACAGATTCATCTTTAAAATTATAAACTTCTCGATACGATTTTTTTCAAAAATCTACTCGAAGTGAGGAAAACAAATCAAAATGTACATCGAGTTAATTTATTATATTTGTAATAAGATAATGATACTTAAAAACGTAAAATAATGATAGCAGAAATAGAAAAATATATCGAAATTCAAAATAATATTGATGAGATTCTGAAAAATTCTCCTTTTAAAATGTCATATATTATTGAGAAATCAGGAATTAAGAAACCTACTTTTTTTAAGAAATTGAAAGAGAAAAGATTTACGCCTGAAGAGCTCTTGGTAATTTCTAAAACGATAGAGATTAAAGAATGGCGCAATGAAACGAAGGAAGAGATTTTGGAGTCAATCAAACGTTCTGAAGAAGATTTTAAATACGGTCGAGTTCATGACTATCAAGAAGTGATGGAAGCGTCAAGATTACGTTTAGAAAAATACAGAAATGAAAATAAAATTCTCTGATGAGTCACTTTCTGATTTACGAAATATAGAGGATTACCTTCTTCATCATTGGAATGATAAGGTTTTAAATGATTTTCTTATAAAGCTGGATGAAATTGTGCAGATAATTTGTGAAGGAAATATTGTGTTTCAAAAATATGAGGATAGCAGGTATCATAAAATTTTAATTACAAAACATAATACACTTATTTACATCATTGAAAATGATGTTCTGAAAATTGTCCGTATTTTACAAAATTTCCAAAACCCAGAAGACAATTACGAATCACTAAAATAATACGATTAAAATAACGAAATAAACTAATGAAAAAACTAGGAATTATTGGCTGCGGTTGGCTGGGAACACATATTGCAGAACGAGTGGCAGGGCGATACGAAATATTCGCGACCACAACTTCCGAATCTAAAATAGAAGAATTTTCTTCAAAAGGATATCACACCACATTAGTAGATTTTCCGGATGCTCCTTCTAAAATAAATGAATGGGAAGTCGCTTCAGAATTAGACGCGATCATTATTACGGTTCCTATTTCAGGAATCAGAGGAGCGCAGATTTCGATGAAAGAAAGATATGAAAACCTGTTAAAATTCCTCGGAAATTATAAAGGTCAATTATTTTTGATGAGTTCCACGGGCGTTTATCCTCAGAGGGAGGAAAAAGAACTTACAGAAGAAAATCAGCCTGCGGAAAATGTAGAAAGCGAGAATTTTATTTTAACGAAATTTCCTCAAGCCAATATTTTAAGATTAGCCGGATTAATGGGAGATCAACGATTGTTGAAGAATTATAATATTTCCAATTTAGATCAATTGGTGAATCATATTCATTACGCTGATATTGTTTCGGTACTTGAAAAAATGCTCGACAATCAATCGCAGTCTAAAGTGTATAATGTGGTTGCGCCAGTTCATCCGAATAAAGAAGAGATCATCAATGCTCAGAAGGATTTACCCTATTTAGGAGAGCGAACAACGAAAGGAAGATTGATTTCACCCGCGAAATTAATTTCAGAACTTAATTATGAGTTTCAATATCCTGACCCGAGGTATTTTCATCTTTAAAATAGGATAGGTATTTGTCATTCTGACGAAGGAAGAATCT